>NZ_JRJZ01000030.1:0-496 GCF_000800875.1 Cetobacterium sp. ZWU0022 | reverse complement strand
TAGTTTCCAAGTAGTTCCATTACTCTCTTGTCCAAATACAGATATATCTCCAATTCTTCCTCTATGACTCTCTATAAATTTTTCAGATTGAACAAACATACCTCCACTTCCACAAGCTGGATCATATACTCTTCCTTTTGTAGGCTCTAAACATTGTACTATAGTTTTAACTATAGACTCTGGCGTATAGAATTGTCCTCCATTTTTTCCCTCTGAGTTAGCAAACTTTCCTAAGAAAAACTCATAAACTTGACCAAGAACATCTTGTCCTTTATCTGTTTTAGCTTGTAAGTTAATTCCACCAACTATATCTATTAACTCTCCTAGTTTTCCCTTATCTAAAAGAGAGTTTGAATATATTTTATATAAAACGTCCTTTAATGTTTTATTCTCTTTTTCAATAGAGTACATAGCCTCATCAATTTTTATTCCAATTTCTGGAGTTTTTGCACTTTTAACTATCTCTGCCCATCTAGCCTCTTTAGGAACCCAGAAA
>NZ_JRJZ01000116.1:0-2117 GCF_000800875.1 Cetobacterium sp. ZWU0022 | reverse complement strand
CCTTTTCCAGCCACTCCGATTGCTCCAAGTAAAATTAGTGATAACAGTTGAATTCCTAAGTATTTAACTCCAATCATCCAAGCTGAGAACAGTGGGAATGAAATCTCTCCATTGTTTGTAATCTCATTTTTAAGATCCTCTTTATCCCAAACAAATCCAATGAATACACAAAGCAGTAACCCTCCAACTGGAAGTAAAATATTATCTGTTAAGTATCCTAAGAAATCAAAGAAGTTCATTCCAAAGAATACATTTAATTCCGCCATTGGTCCAAACGAGTGTGAGTTTGGAATTGCAAATCCTGCTATTAAAGCACTTACTAAAACTGTAGCTTTCTTTCTATCTAACTTCATTTGATCCACAACAAACGATACTACAACCTCTAATAAAGAGATAGTTGATGTAAGTGCAGCAAATAAAACTAGTAGGAAGAATATGATTCCAAAGATATTACCAAAAGGCATTGAAGCAAATACTTTTGGTAAAGTTATAAAGATTAATCCTGGTCCAGCTGTTGGCTCTAAACCGAATGAGAAAACTGCTGGTAGGATGGCAAGTCCTGCTAATAAAGCAATCAGTGTATCTAGCACTGGGATACAGAACGCACTTTTTACAAGGTTCGTATCCTTAGGTAAGTAACTACCATAAGTTATCATGGCACCCATACCTAAACTTAGTGAGAAAAATACCTGTCCTAAAGCTGCAATTACAACTGAAGGAGTTATCTGTGAGAAATCAGGCTTAAGGAAATATTTAATTCCTTCCATGGCATTTGGAAGAGTTACTGATCTTGCTACAATAACTAACATAAATATAAACAACACAGGCATCATTATTTTACTTGCTTTTTCAATTCCACCAGATACACCTTTTAAAACAATTAATGCCGTTACAATTACTACAATGAAGCTATATATTATAGGTGAAGTTCCAGACGAAATAAAGTTTCCGAATGTCGTCACTGGATCCTCTGTTAATCCCCCTCTAATAAACATACCGATATATTTTACAATCCACCCAGCGATAACTACATAGTACGAGTAGATAATGAAACAACATAAAATTCCAAATATTCCTACGAATCCCCAACCTTTTTTAATATTGTTATATGAACCAAAGGCATCTGATTTTCCTCTTCTACCTATAGCCATCTCTCCTAGCATTAAAGAGAATCCTAATATTACTATTAGTGATAGATAAACTAGCACAAACGCTCCTCCACCATTCTTTCCTGCTAAGTAAGGAAACTTCCATAAATTTCCAAGTCCTATAGCTGATCCTGCAGCTGCTAATACAAATCCTACACTTGATCCCCAATTACCTCTTTCGTTACTCATAATTATCACCGTCCTTTTTGAAAATTAATTTTTATTTTTAAGAATAATAACACATAAAAAAATAAAATACAACAGTTTTTTTACTAAAATTTAGTACTTTTGTTCTTTGTAAAAGAACTTTAATAAAATAAAATACTTTAGTACTAAAAATAAAGACATTTTAACTGTCTTTTTACAGTTGACACTTTGCACAATTCTGTAGTATACTATCACTAATAAAACGGAGCCTAAGGCCGATGGCGAAGATGTTTGTAATATATGAAGTGTTGTGAAGCTGCCATAACAATACGCTAACTTAAACTTATTTTTGAAAATTTAAGTATTTAGCTATTTAGGCATACCCTTCGGTATGCCTTTTATTTTTTGAAATATATTACTTCTTTTAGGCGTACATAATTTTTTAGGAGGAAATTTACAATGAAGAAAAAAATCAGAATACCTGATACCTATGTCATTATCTTTTTCGTAGTTATTTTCGCTGCTATACTGACGTATCTTATACCAGTTGGAAGCTTTACTATGGAAAAAATTCAATATGCTACTGAAGCTGGTATGAAAACTAGAACAGTTCCTGTTCCTGGAAGTTTCGCTTATGCTTTGGATGAGTTTGGAAAACCGCTTATCAAAGGTGTTCCTATATTTGCTGCTGGTGGAGATATGAGTATAACTAACTATATCTTCGAAGGACTTGTTAGTGGAGATAAATGGGGAACTGCTGTTGGAATTATCGCTTTCATTCTGATTACAGGTGGAGCTTTCGGTATTATTTTAAAAACTAAA
>NZ_JRJZ01000169.1:0-15962 GCF_000800875.1 Cetobacterium sp. ZWU0022 | reverse complement strand
ATCAATGGTCAGTAAAATCCTTAGCGTTGTTATTCCGCGTTTTCCTGACGGGACCCCTATCACATATAATCTTCGACTCTTCCATCGTTGACCCCCTCATAATCATTATTATCTAAACCGAAAACAACATCTTCAAATCCTCCTTCTAAAAGTAAAGCCTCATATTTTCCTAATGTTATTTTTCCACTTTCTAAAGCTTTTTTAACCTCTTCAACATAATTTGTTTTTGCTAAAAATTTTTCATTAGTAGTTGTATATAATTTTGTAAAAACACCATTTAAAAGAGCTAATTCATGTGCGTTTAAACTTTTTAATTCATTTGCTTTATCCTTTGATAGTAATTTTTCAAGTTTTTCTAAACGTACTATTACAGCTAAGTAACTTAATTTAAAATATAAAGAAATCTCTAAGACATCTTCTTTGGTTAAAATATCTTTTTTTCTAGAGATACCTTTTTTTTCTAAATAAAAATCCAATGCTGCTTTAGGCATTAAAAAATATGATGCAAAAATGTTTGCCTTTGTTTCTTTTTCACTTGAATAAGTTTTTAAATCATTATCATATATAAGGTGATAAAATTCATGAGCAATTGTAAAATTTTGTCTCCCCAAACTATATGATGTATTAACTAAAATTGCCATTATGCCATCATCACTTCGACTACAAATTCCAGATATTTTACTTTGCATTTTTTTCTTTATAATTGAAATTCCCATCTTTTTATATAATAAATTACCTATATTTTCAATAGGATCAAGTGTAGGAACTCCTAGTTTAGTTCTCATTTCAACAGCAAGGATTCTTTCAGTTGTTTCCATTTTAATACCTCCTTTTATTTATAAATTTTTTAATTCTGACAGATTCATAACAAATTTATTTAACCATATAACTTGATCAAAATCTTCTTCAGATATATGATCTTTACGATATGCAACTTGAATGCTTCCTTTTAATTTATTTTCTTTAAAATCTTTCATACTTATTCCTAAAAAATTTAAAAATTTTTGTAAATTTGTTACGCTTATAGCTCTACTTCCACTTTCATAATAAGATATAATTTCTCTTTTAACTCCAATTATTCTTCCAACTTCCTCCTGAGTTAATCCATTATTTTCTCTGATTACTCTTAGTTTTTCTTCAAATTTCATTTATAGCCTCCTCCAGTTAATAAATCTTATTAACAATAATAATTATACTATCTTGTTACACAAAAAACAACTTTTTTTTAAAAAATAATAAAATATTGTAACAGATTATTCTTCAAATTTTTAAATTTCCTTTTTAAGTTTAATATTTATTTCTTGTATCTCTTCCCACTCTCTAAGCAACTTATAAAACGTTGTCTTTTTAAGATTTAATATCTCCATAGCTCTAGTGCCTGTGATTTCTCTAGTTTTCCAACTATTGTAAATATCTTTCCAGTTTTCTGGAAAAGGTATTGGTTTACGCCCTTTGTACTTTCCTAACTCCTTTGCTATCAATATTCCCTCCCTTTGACGCTCTAAAAGATTAGTTCTTTCAAACTCATTTATAGCAGCTATCATAGTTAACATTAGCTTCCCAGTAGGTGTGGATGTATCAATGTTCTCTTTAAATGACACTAAATGCACCTTTTTTTTGGCTAAAAAATCAGTTATATGTAAAAGGTCCTTAGTAGATCTAGCTAATCTAGAGAAATCATGGACATATACAGTATCTCCTTCTCTAACAAACTCTAGCATGTTTTTAAGTTCAGGTCTGCCTTCAATATCCTTACCTGATACTTTTTCAGTATACAATTTTTCCACTTTAATCTCTTCCATCCTCACCAATTGGCGACTTTCGTTTTGGTCCACAGTGGAGACTCTCACATATCCAACTTTCATACTTCCTCCGATAATTAAAATTCTGCTTATATTATACAATATCGTTCGTTTAAAGTAAATAACAATCACATGTTCATAAAATATGTTCGAAAATTATTTTTAAGGCTTTGTAATTTCCTTTTAAAGGCGTTCGTTTAGATTGTACCTTAGTTAGATACATAAAAAAATACACCAGCATTAAACTGGTGTATAGCTCTTTATATTTAAAGTGTTGTATTTAGAATACTTTTGTTCTATTAATTGTACTTATTTTACGTTTTTTAGACGTTTTTTAATTATTTTCAAAATTCATAACAAACTCTATAAATTTAGTTTCTAATAACTTCATGTCATCATCATGTAAATCTCCCAGTTTATATTTAAATACACTCTTAGGTAAAGAAATAAATTTAGATGTTCTTGCAATGCTAGGAACCCTTAATCTAGCTTGTTGCCAATAAATTATAGGTACATCGTACTCATCTCTTGCAAATTTACTTGTAACTTTAACAGAAAGAACCTTAAACTCTTCTATATTTCCATTATCTAGAATAACAACAGGTCTAATCTTAGATTGACTTGGATTATCTTCAAAAGGAAATTCAGCAAGCCAGACCTCACCTTTCAACATAGGCATTATTTCATCTCCTCCTCTTCACAATCTTCATTCCAGTCATCATCATCTTTGGAAAGTAATAATCTACCTTCAGAGTCATACTTTCCGTTTTCACTAGCTATTTTATTGATTTTTTCTTTATTTTCTAATAAAAACTTTAAGAAATCCATAACTCCTCCTAACGGATATTTATTTTAATTTATTAATATAATAATACACCATTTATTATATAAAATCAATTTTATTATAACTTATATTTTATGTAAAGATTACAAACAAGAAAAAATTTAAAAAATTAAAACTTTTTAGTATAACCTGTGGTCTAAATATTATAAATAAGTGTTAAAAAATAATAATCCCCCCCAAAAAGAGCCTCTATCTCCCCAGAGGCTCTTTTCCTTTTTGAAAGAGCTAGCTAAAGTGTAGCTATTATCTATACTCTAGTCTAGATACAACACTCCCAAATAAAGAAAAGAGAGTCCATACGGACTCTCTTTTAGGTTATTAATCTACACTCATAAATATTTAGAACATTATGAATTTGCCCAAATTCAAGATTCGAAATAACTTTTAAATATTTGACTTTTTTTATTCGTAAAATTCTACTTTTAATTCTACAGGACCATCTAATATAACTCTATGAAGCTTTTCTGGAAATATAACTAAAGGATGATTAGAATCTACTGTATATATAATATCAGGATCTTCTTCCCATACAAAGTTTACTTTTCCAGATAAAACTTTTAATAGCCCAAATTTTCCTTCTGGAAGCTTATGGGCATTTAAAATATCTACAAAAATTGTTTTTTCATTCATAACAGGTGTTTCATTTTTCTTTTTTAATCTAGAATCAAGTGAGTCTAAAGCATAAATTGGAGTATCTTCAAATATTCCTTCCTCAATTTTCTCTCTTATTTCTTCGTCAATTACTTCATCTGCATTACCTTCAATATGAGGATTCAAGATTATTGGTTCTTTTTGCTCCTCACAATCACATTTTTTCATAAGATTTACTCTCCTTTTTATACAGGGGCTATACAAGATACAGGGCATACAGAAGCACAAGCTCCGCAATCTATACAATCATTTTCATTTATTTCTCTTTTTCCATCATCAACCTCTGATATACATGAAACTGGGCAAACACTTTCGCAAGCTCCACATCCAATACATATCTCTTTATCTATTCTATGTGCCATTTTACTCCTCCTCTATATTAAATTAAATTTTTTTAAATCTTCATCAACAGTACTAATTCCTGATAACCCAAAATTATCTACTAAAACTTTAACTATATTTGGTGATAAAAATGCTGGAAGAGTTGGTCCAACATGAATATTTTTTATTCCTAAATAAAGTAAAGCTAGAAGAACTATCGCTGCTTTTTGTTCATACCAAGCTATATTATATACTATTGGTAAATCATTTATATCCTCAAGTCCAAAAGCATCTTTTAAAGCTAAAGCTATAACAGCTAAAGAATAAGAGTCATTACATTGTCCTGCATCTAAAACTCTTGGTATACCACCAATATCACCTAAAGGAAGTTTTAAATAACGGAACTTAGCACATCCTGCTGTTAAAATAACAGTATCTTTTGGTAGCTTTTCAGCAAACTCTGTGTAATATTTTCTATCTGCCATTCTACCGTCACATCCACCCATAACTATAAATCTTTTAATAGCTCCAGATTTAACTGCATCTATAATTTTATCTTTTAATTGTAAAACTTGATTATGAGCAAATCCACCATTAACTTCTCCTTTTTCAATTTCAATAGGCGGTTCACATTTTTTTGCAAGATTTATAATTTCAGAGAAATCTTTATTTCCAAATTCATCTAATTCTATATGTTTACAACCTTCCATTCCTGCTGCATTTGTTGTAAACACTTTATCAATATAATTAACTTTCTTAGCTCCTTCTCTAAATGGATATGGAACAATACAGTTACTTGTAAATAAAATTGGTCCATTGAAAGTTGGGAACTCTTTATCTTGGCTCCACCATGATCCACCATAGTTTCCATGGAAATTATCATATTTTTTGAAAGCAGGATAATAATTTGCTGGCAGCATCTCTGAGTGAGTATACACGTCAATTCCTGTTCCTTTAGTTTGTTCTAAAAGTCTTTCCATATCTTTTAAGTCATGTCCTGATATTAGAATTCCTGGATTTGTTCCAATTCCAATATTTGCCTTTCCAGCCACAGGATGACCATATGTTTGAGTATTTGCTCTATCTAAAATCTCCATAGCTTTAACACCATACATTCCAGTATCTAAAACTAATTGAACAAGTTCTTCTACAGTTTTATTTGGATTTTCTATATCACACAATGCTTTTTCAACAAAAACTATATTTTCCTCATTTTCATATCCTAAATTAGCAGAATGTTCTAAATAAGCAGCCATTCCTTTTAACCCATAAGTTACTGTTTCAACTAGAGATCGTCTATCTACATCACTAGTTCTTAAAACTCCATTTTCTCCTACAAACTCTAAAGCCTTTTCAAAATCAAGAAGAATTTCTTTAGGTTCAAATAAGTGTTCGTAAAACCCTTCAACTTCCAAATTTTTCTCTATGCATTTAGCATGAAGCTCATCTCTTAAATTCACTCCATTTTCTACCATTGAATATAATTTTTTTGTATCAAAGTTTGCATTAGTTATAGTTGCAAACAATGAATTAATAATAAAATAATCAACTTTTGTATCTTTTAATCCTAAATGACGAAGTTTACTACTACAAACAGAAATTCCTTTTGAAAGATAAATAAGTAAATCCTCTACTCTAGCTTCAACTGGTATTTTTCCACAGACTCCTCTAACTGTACATCCAGTGTTTTTAGATGTTTCTTGACACTGATAACAAAACATATCCACTATAGAACCTCCCTTTAAAATAAAAAATAAGTTGTTATTTAATTCTATTTAAAAAGCAAAATTCCTTTTATTCTCATTTCATTTTCTTTAAAAAATGAAAATACAAATATAAAAAGTGAGTTCTAGCAATTAACTTCAGACTCATAACTTAATTATATTTTTTACTTGAATCTTTAGTTCGTTTTAGATATGATTATATCAATATTAGTTTAATAACTATTTTAAAAACAAAAAAATGTTTCAAGATAAAAACCTTAGCCAATGACCTCCAATCAAAAGCTAGGGGTTTTATTTTTACATTGTTTCTAAGTTTTTTACAAAAAGGACTAACCCTTCCCAATTTTCAAAAGTTTTAATACTAGAACTACCACTTTCTAGTTCACATTGCATTACATAATTTGCTATAGAAGTTCCATCGTGTTTATAGATAGCAAATATGGTTAATTTACAAGAATTTAAATAGCCACTTAGCACACATCCCTCATCTACTACATCTCTATATTTGTCTTTAAAGCTTTCTAACTTCACAGCTTCCTCCATTCGTATATTCTTTACTTTTTAGTTATTCTTATTTTTAAAATTTCATCATCTTAACTTTTCTAACTCTAAGTTTATCAAAAAATCACCTTTTTTATTGTTCTAATTTCCACTCACCAAATTTTTCCCATTTATCATTTCTTTTTTCATGGACTATAATTCTTTTGTTCTCTCCTAACTGTTTTATTAAAGTTTCAATATAGGCAAAAGTCTTATCGTAATTTTCTAATTCTTTAGTTGATAAAATCTCTTCTTGTTTTAATAACATCACTTTATACATCTTATCCACCTCCTGCCATTATCTTACTAATATTTTCTAAATCTGTATTTAGAATCCTTTTTTCATCAAAATTATATAATAGTTTTAAAATGAAAATATATTAATCTTGCTCAGATAATATTTTAATCGTTTTATTTTTATACATTTATATTTATTTTATATATAATATATTTACTGAACTTTTAATAATCTTATTTAACTACTCACAGGTTAAATAAAACTGAACAGGTATCTTTCCAATACCTGTTTTTGTTTTAACTAACTTATTTCTCTATTAATTTGTAATCTCCATTCGTCATAATTTATATTCTTCCACCGATTCCCTTAAACTTTTCTACAAAAGCTGATATTTTCTGGAATACAGTACTTTTTTTAGTTAAGTAATTAGGATTAAGAGGACTCATCTTAGGTATAATTTCGTTTAATTCAGTTCCATTATCACTAGCCTTTTCTTTCTTTAGTGATGTTAGTATGTATCTTTTAGCTGCATCAGTATTGAGTTTTTCCTCTACTATTAACTCTTCAGCCTCTTTTAGTTGTTGCTTTGCAGCAAATGAGAAAAACGATTCTATTATACTAGCTTTATCATGGAAGTTATCCAAATCAGTGCTATTGATAAAATCAACTATCAAACTTTCTTTTGCACGATTTCCAGCACTACTTCTAATCAAACGACGTACATCCTCAATCAATACGTCCTTACTTTTTATTTTTTTATGTTTATCAAAAATCAACTGCAGAATATAATCTAAGTTTATCTCTTGAGATTTCAAAAGATCCACTTCAAAAACAATATCATCCCATTGGAGTGTAGAATCTTCTCCAACTGCCCCCCTCCTCTCACGACGAAGCCACTCACGAATATCGTTATATGTAGAACGATAATCTTGGACAGTTCTCTCAGCTAGTATCTCAACTTTTTTCATATTTTCTATATCTTCATCACTCACATAATACATAGCTTTGAACTCTTGCACCAATTTCAAATCATCTATATCAAGGGATTGTAAAGCTTTCAATCTTGTAAACTCATCATAGTTTTGTAATATGTTTTCAACTCTTAAATACTCACCAAACAGTTTTGCAAAATCCTTTTTATCTCTTTCAGTGACGATATCATCAACATTAGGGAAACGAGAGTTCAACTCTCTAACTATCTCTATATATCCACGACGTGCTGCACCAGTACTGATATCATTGAACCCTTCCATGTATTCTTTATAACTTTTTTCTAGAACTACATTCTTTGTATTTTTATCACCAAATAGAGTTATAGCATCGATTGTTGCTTGTTCTAAATCTCTAAAGGTAACTATATTTCCAAAAGTCTTTGTAGAATCGTAGATACGGTTTGTTCTTGAGAAGGCTTGTATCAATCCATGATAACGTAAGTTTTTGTCAACAAACAGGGTATTTAATGTTGGTGCATCAAATCCTGTTAAAAACATTCCAACTACAATCAGTAAATCAATCTCTCCATTTTTCACTCTATTTGAAAGATCACGATAATAGTTTTGAAACTCCTTACTATCAATTCCAAAGTTTGTTTTAAACATTCTATTATAGTCATCAATAGCAGAGCTTAAAAACTCCTTTGCACTGCTATTCATTGCTGAAGGTTCAAAAGTTTCATCAATAATCTCCCCTATAGAGTTTTGCTCCTCGTTAGCTGCAAAAGAGAAGATAGTTGCAATTTTTAAAGGCTTCTCACTATTCTTTTGTAAATTTGTTAATGTTTCATAATAAAGTTTTGCTGCATCAACGCTACTTACAGTAAACATTGCATTAAATCCTTTTCTAGCATTATATGTACGATGGGTTTTTATTTTAAAGTTATTCAGAATATATTGAGATATCTCCTTGATTCTTTCAGGATGTAAAAAGGCTGCTTTTGCTGCATCTGAGGTTAGTTTCTCCTCATCTTGCTCCATCTCAAGAGATTTAAACTTAGGACGTACATCATTATAATCAACTTTAAATTTAAGAACTTTCTCATCTCTAATAGCATCAGTTATAACATATGAGTGTAACTCTGTACCAAATACACTTGCAGTTGTTTCAGAGCCCGTAGCATTTTCTGGAAATATTGGTGTTCCAGTAAATCCAAATTGATAGTATTTCTTAAACTTCTTATGGATATTTTTCTGAGCCTCTCCAAACTGTGAACGGTGAGCTTCATCAAAAATAAAAACAACTTGCTTATTATAAATCGGTAAATCTGCTTCAGTTTTGATTAGATTATTTAACTTTTGAATAGTAGTTACAATAATCTTATTATCATCTTTCTCAACGTTTCTTTTAAGTCCAGCAGTATTTTCAGATCCATTAACACTATCTGGAGAAAACCGTTGATACTCTTTCATTGTTTGATAATCCAAATCTTTTCTATCTACAACAAAGAATACCTTATCTATAAAATCTAACTCCGTAGCTAAACGAGCAGCTTTAAAACTTGTTAAAGTTTTTCCTGATCCTGTCGTATGCCAAATATATCCGCCACTTTCGAGAGTTTTCCACTTTTTAGCTAAATATGAACTCTTTATCTTCCATAAGATTCTTTCTGTTGCAGCTATTTGATATGGTCTCATAATTAGCAATATATTGTTTGAATCAAAAACAGAATAATGTAACAGTATGTCTAATAGCGTATTCTTTTGAAAAAATGTCGCAGTAAAATCTTTCAAATCTCTAATAAGAATATTATTAGATTGTGCCCAGTTCATAGTGAAGTCAAAACTATTTTTATCTCTCTTAGTAGTGTTAGCAAAGTATCTTGTATCAGTTCCATTTGAGATTACACAAATCTGAAGATATTTGAAAAGAGAGTTATCGGCATTAAAGCTCTCTTTAGTGTATCTATTAACCTGATTAAACGCTTCACGAATAGCAATTCCACGCTTTTTCAGCTCTATTGCAATTAAAGGTAATCCATTAACTAAAATTGTTACGTCGTAACGATTGCTACTAGTTCCCTTTTGTTGAAACTGTGAAATAACCTGTAATTTATTTCTACTCATATTTTTCTTATCAAGAAGATAGATATTTTGAATATGTCCATCATCAAAGGTAAAATCATAGATATAATCATCATGAATTTTACGAGTTTTATCTATATAGTTATCACTTGGTTTATCTAAATACTCCTCACAAAATCTTACCCATTCCGAGTCTAGAAATTTAACTTCATTAAGAGTTTCTAGTTGTGTTCTAATATTTTTTAACATCTCTTTGCTATTAATAAGCTTAGGTAAGTATTCATAACCTTGATTTTGTAAGTCTTTTATAAGTTCCTGCTCTAACTGAGCTTCTGTTTGATAACTTGCTTCTGTTGCAGCTATTTTGTCATATTTATCTAAAACTATAAAATTGTTCGTTTCTGTAATTGGTTTATAGTCAGCCATAAATTCCCCTCTGTTTTAGTTAATTTCACTTTCAATAGAAACATCTTTTCCACTAAAAGCCATTCCTATTTTTATTACCTTTGATACACCATTATTTTTCATAGATATATCATATTTTTTCTCATCTATTTGAGCTAAAGCTTCTTTTGCTTTTTCTTCGATACTATTTTTATCCCCTATTTTAAACTCAAATATTAGTCCAAAATTCTTTTTATCCTTAGGCTCTAAAGCGATATCATATCTTCCATAACCACTTTCTCTATTAGAGGTAATTATATATTTATCACCTAGTGTTAAAAGAAGTCCAAGCATAAAATGATGATAGTACTTCTCGCTATCTCCGCCATCGTGATAACTCACTGCTGACATATACATTTTTTTAAATTTATTTACAAATGAATTTAAATTCCCTAAGAATAAATCCTCCATCATAGTTCCATAAAAATGGACATCTCCTTTTGTATAGCTCTCTATAAAACTCTGTCTAAAGAAACTTTTAATCTCTACATTAGGTATTTTTAAAGAGTATGATTTAAGCTCCGTTATTGGAGAGATTCTCATTTTTTCATATGTTAAATATCCTGAAAATAACATCAACGACCAGATAGTGTTCGTATTATCTAAATCATCAAAGATTATATTTTCTGAGATAGTTTCCCAAATAATCTCTCCTTTAAATATCATTTCCAACTGTTCAAATACCTTTTTATCATTTTTAGCTAATAGTTGTTTTATTAGAGCATTATCACTCGTATTTATCCAATAAGCTCCTAAAGCATTTTTATTTATAAAATTAATCAAAGACCAAGGGTTATAGACTAATTCTTCTCCGAAAGTATATCCGTTATACCACCTCTTAACATCTTCTAATTCATAATCCAATCCATAGTATTTTAAAGCTTTCTCCACTTCCTCGGCAGTTAAACCGAAATAGTTAAAATCGCTATCTAAAATTGTAGATACAGTAATATTATTTAAACCTGAAAATATACTCTCTTTTGCTACTCTTAATATTCCTGTAAGAACTGAAAACTCTAAATATGGATTTCCCTTTAAAGCTGCACTTAGAAAATTACGAAAGAAAAATATAGCTTCATCATAATAACCTTGTGAGTGAGCTGTTACTAAAGGGGTATCATATTCATCTATTAAAATAATTACCTTTTTTTCGTAAAATTTAAAAAGATATTTAGATAGATTTTTTAATGCTCCTACAAAATCTCCCGTTTCATTTAAAAACTCTATCCTGTCAAAATCTATTTTTTCACTCTCATCTAATTTTTCTCTGATGTATCTTTTTGTATTGAATATATCTTTTAATAATTTTTTTATCTCTTCAAAACAATCTATCCAATTACTAACTTTAATATCTTTTAAGCTGATATATATAACTGGATACTGTCCTGCATACTCCATTTTGTTTGTGTTCGTAATATCTAGGCCATTAAACAGATTTCGATTAGATTCTCTATCCTCTATGTTAAAGAAATAGTTAAGCATTGACATATTTAAAGTTTTTCCAAATCTTCTGGGTCTTGGTAATAGCGTTACTTCAGATTTCTTACTCAACAATTCATCTATAAGCATTGTTTTATCAACGAAATAATAATCATCTTCTATTATTTTTTTGAAATTATCTACT
Organism: Cetobacterium sp. ZWU0022; assembly: GCF_000800875.1. Classification (NCBI taxonomy): domain Bacteria; kingdom Fusobacteriati; phylum Fusobacteriota; class Fusobacteriia; order Fusobacteriales; family Fusobacteriaceae; genus Cetobacterium; species Cetobacterium sp. ZWU0022. The sequence continues at coordinate 4,757 of NZ_JRJZ01000169.1, read as the reverse complement.
CCAACTGGTAACTTTTTCTTAACCATTTTTTTCACCTCACTTTATTTATTAAAAACTATACTATTTCTCCAATTTTTTAAAAGTTAAAAGTTTATCTCTATAGTATTCATATTGTTGTTTTCTCATTACAATCTCTGCTGGTAATCCCTCTTTAATATCATTTACAAGAGTGTCAAATCTATCCAGAATATCAACGATACGTTGTTGCTCTTCAAGAGGAGGGAGAGGGATTTTGATACTATTAAGATTTTTTTGGTTCAACTTTGGTTGAGCTGCTCCTGTAATATAAGGTTTTAAATCAATAGAATTTAAATATATCTCAACGTATCTTCTTGTGGCATATTCTGAAAACTTAAGTACATGAGCATGATTATTCACCCATGTTTTACCTGAAATAGAAAACGCTATAGGAGTATTTCTAGCCAAAAGATTAGCTCCATCTTCAGATATTAATAAATAATCTCCATCAAAAATATAATCTTTTACATAGTCAACTATTCCAGATGCACCATAATAAGGAATATTACCTTTTTCTCTATTTCCACTAGTTACAGGTTTTCTTTGTGTATCACAATTTTCAGAAATTTCATTTAAAGTTATCATTTCATTATTTTTTGCTTTGGTAAATAAGTTTTTAATATAATATTCATACTGCTGTTTTCTCATTGTAAGCTCTGTTGTAAGCTCTGTTGTAAGCTCTGTTGTAAGCTCTGTAAATGTATCTAAAATACGCACAATCTCCTCTTGGACTGGTAATGGAGGCAGGGGGATTTCAAACTTTTCCATATCATTTGAATGGATACGCATAACTTTTGCTCCAGTTACTTTTAGTTCTTTTTTTCTTTGAAAATAATTTGTCTGAAAATAATAAGCTACGTATTTAGAATTTTCTTGAGTTGAAAAACTATACATATCACCAGAAAATCCAATTTCTTCTTCTCCTAACCAAACAACACACTTAGCGACATCTTTTACATTTTCAGAAGTTGTTGCTATTAAGATATCGTTTTTCTTTGCTTTTCTCAATTTTTTATAAATTCCTTCTTCTGTAAAAGAATAGGTTATATCTGTTGAAAAATTATATTTTGTATAAATTTGGCCATAATGAATTACAGGCTTTCCAACTTCTACGAAATCTTTTTTTTGAAGTCCATTTCCTCTAGTAAATTTTCCAATCTCTCCTAAAGTCTTATACTCCACCCCATCAGGGCATAGTTCGTTTATTAATCTTTCTAACTTGTTCATCTTAGACCTCCTCTGTAGTATATTCGCTGTAGCCTTCATAGTAGTAGCTAACGTCTATACCTTTCATAAATAGAGTACGGTCGTTTATTTCAGTTGTAAGAGCTGCCTTTAAAAGATGTTTAATCTCAATATCTTTAATAACACTTCTCTCCATAGCCGATAGATACTCATCTTTATCTACTAAATTCCAATCAATTACTACCTTAATATTTTCTTTCAGTATCAAATCAAGCCAAATACGAGTTGCTCTTCCATTCCCTTCACGGAAAGGATGAGCAATATTCATCTCAACATATTTCTCAATAATCTCTTCAAATGTTGTTTGTGGCATAGTATCTATATATTTTAACGAGTGCTCAAGATACATCAGTGGTGCAAAACGAAAGTTGTTTTTAGCTATATTAACCGTTCTAATTTTCCCAGCAAAATCATAGATATCTTCAAATAGATATTTGTGGATATATTGAAGCCCTTCAAAAGTTCCTATCTGAACTGCTTTAATATCTCCAGAGTCAAAGAGCTGCTTAGCTTTTTGTTTGCTGATTTTCTCCTCCACTTTTGAAAGCTCTATCTGGCTAGTAATATGCAGTTTATTTTCTAAAATCATATTAGTCCACCTCAATCTCTGAAACTATCTTATCTATTTCAATACGAAGTCTATCTATATTGCTTACCGTTGCTTTTATCTTGGCATTTAGTTCTGTTATATCTATAACCTCTCTTGTATCTTTTTGCTCTACATAAGTGTTTACAGAAAGATTGTAGTCCTCTTCAGCTATTTTAGAGTTATCAACAGATTTTGAAATGTGGTCAATATCCTCTTTAGTATCAAATATTCTCAGAATCTCTTCAATATGCTCCTCTGTTAAGATGTTATTATTTGTTTCTTTCTTGAAGAAGTCCTCTCCACTAGCATCTATAAATTGAGTTTTAGAATCTTTTTTGCTCTTAGAAAGAATTAATATATTAACCGCTATTGAAGTACCAAAGAAAAGGTTAGGTGCTAACGATATAACTGTCTCAACAAAGTCATTTTCAATTAAATACTTTCTAATTTTCTGCTCTGCTCCACCACGATAGAATATTCCAGGGAAACAAACTATAGCAGCACGACCTTTACTTGAAAGATAATTTAAACAGTGAAGTACAAAAGCAAAATCTGCTTTAGATTTTGGTGCTAATACTCCAGCAGGGGCAAAACGCTCGTCATTGATAAGAGTTGGGTCATCACTACCAATCCAATTAACTGAATATGGTGGATTTGAAACAATAGCATCAAATGGTTTTTCATCTCCAAACTGTGGATCTAAAAGAGTATTTCCTAATGCTATATCAAACTTATCATAGTTTACATTGTGTAAAAACATATTCATACGAGCAAGGTTATATGTTGTGTGATTAATCTCTTGTCCATAGAAACCATCCTCAATAATATGGTCATCAAATTGCTTCTTAGCTTGTAATAATAGTGAACCTGATCCAGCAGCAGGGTCATAAATTTTATTTATTGTTTCTTGATTGTGTGTTGCTAATTTTGCAATAAGCTTAGATACACTTTGAGGTGTGAAGAACTCTCCACCAGATTTACCAGCGTTAGCTGCATAGTTAGAGATTAAAAACTCATATGCATCACCAAATAGATCTATATGATTGTCTTCAAACTCTCCAAAGTTAAGACCTTCAACACCTTTAATAACAGCAGCCAAACGACTATTTTTATCTTTAACTGTATTTCCCAATCTATTGCTTGTAGTATCAAAATCAGCAAACAACCCTTTTATATCAGATTCAGAAGGATAACCGTTTGCAGAACTTTCAATTCCTGAAAATATTGCTGCTAAATCTGTGTTTAAACTTTCATTACTGTTTGCATTCTTAGCAATGTTAATGAACAGCTGGCTTGGATAGATAAAATATCCCTTTGTTTTTATTGCGTCCTCTTTAATCTCCTCTGTTATAACATCATCATTTAAATCTGCATATTTAAAGCTATCATCTCCAGCTTCAATATAGTTAGAGAAGTTCTCACTAATAAATCTATAAAATAACGTTCCTAAAACGTATTGTTTAAAATCCCATCCATCTATTGAACCACGAACATCATTGGCTATTTTCCAAATTTGTGATTGCAGTTCCGCTCTTTGTGCTATACTCGACATTTTTTTCCTCCATTTATATATCACCTTTCATAACTTTAACTATATATAATTTTTCTGTTTTTTTCCATATTTTATCAATAAGTTTATTTTCTTTAGGTATTCCAATTTCTTCAAGAAAATAATTTTTAGCTTTTTCATATATTATTTTTTTTATAGCGTCATTCATTTTTATGTAGTTCTCATATAACTGTTCACTCTCAGAACTCAATTGCTTTCTTTCTAAAACATCTTCTGTAACCTCTTGAGGTTCTTCAAGAAAATTTATTTCTTCTAAAACTTCTGGATTAGAAAAGTTCCATTTCAAAGTCACTTTAGTTATACTTCTGCCGCTCTTCTCTTTAATCAAAGAGATATCCGAGATATTTGTATTATTTTGAAGTTCAACCTTTATTTTTCTCATTAGTTTTACGTCTATATCTGACCACCCATAACTATCTGGAATATCTAAAATTTTTCTAAATTCAATAGCATCAAATTCCCATTTATACAAATTTTTATAGCTCATAATAATTTGATATATTCTTTTAGCATATCTACTTTTTAGAGATGTAAACTCTTTAATCTTGTGCTGCGTAAAATTTCCAGATAGATTATAAAACAGTTTAATGTATTCTTTTTTTAATTCAAAGTCTATAGTTTTGTAATCAGCACTATAATCTAATCCTTCAAACAAATGTCTCACCTTTGTATATTTATCATCTTTTAAGTAAACTTTAGTATCAAATATATTTTCTATAGCTTTTTTTACTCTAGAATTATGTGTTCCTGCTAAAAATTTTTTTACCATAGATGCTGGGAGTTCTAATTTTAAATTTTCTGTTTCAGATACTTTTCTATGATCTAACATACTTCTAGAGACGTAAACTAAACATAGAAAAACATCTAACTCGTATGCTGAAAACTCATTTATACTTGTTGCTACATCTTTTGAATATTCTACCATTTCATGCTTCAAATTCTCATTCAAGATATTCTCCTTTTCTATCCTTATAATTAGCTATACTTAAAATATACTCTATTTAAGATTAAAATACAACGAAAATTTAAAAAAACTTCGTGGTATTATATTCTTGACAAAATATCGTGGTATTCTTGACAAAACTTCGTGGTATCTGTAAAAAACCATTGATTTATATAGGTTTTTATTAATGTTCATACGAACATTAATAATTTGATAAAACTTCGTAGTTTTTTGACAAAACTTCGTGGTATTCTGACAAAACTTCGTGGTATCTTTGACAAAATATCGTGGTATTCTTGACAAAACTTCGTGGTATATTTCATTTTTGCCTTGATTTTATTAAGCTAAATGAGGCTCCTAAAATATAAACTATAAACTAATATAAACTATAA
>NZ_JRJZ01000134.1:0-892 GCF_000800875.1 Cetobacterium sp. ZWU0022 | reverse complement strand
TCTTGGTGGAGCTGTATTTGGTATGGGAGAGGAAGCTATACCATTTGCTATGATTTTAATACCTATTGTTGTTGGTATGGGATATGATTCTATTACAGGTATCTTTATGTGTTACATCTCAACTCAAATTGGTTTTGCTACATCTTGGATGAATCCATTCAGTGTGGCTATAGCTCAAGGAGTTGCCGGAGTTCCAGTACTTTCAGGAGCTATGTTTAGAATAGCTATGTGGATATTCTTTACAACGTTTGGAATTGTTTACACTATGAACTATGCTAAAAAAGTTAAAGCCAATCCTGAATTATCAATCTCTTATGAGACTGACAAATTCTTTAGAGATGACTTTAAAGCGGATGAATCTGAAGATTTAGAGTTCAAGTTTGGTCATAAATTAGTATTTTTAACTATATTCTTAGGGATGTCTTGGATTGTTTGGGGAGTTGTATTACATGGTTACTATCTTCCTGAAATCGCTGCTCAATTCACAATTATGGGTATTATCTCTGGAATAATTGGAGTTATATTCAACCTAAATAACATGACTGTTAATGATATCGCTATATCTTTCAGAAAAGGAGCAGAGGAGCTAATCGGAGCTGCCTTAGTTGTTGGTATGGCAAAAGGAATCGTACTAGTTTTAGGTGGAGTAGATGCAGGAACACCTACAGTTTTAAACACAGTTCTTAACTCTGTAGCTGGAATTCTTAGTCACCTACACGCTTCTTTATCAGCGATAGCAATGTACTTCTTCCAATCTACATTCAACTTCTTCGTTGTATCTGGATCTGGTCAAGCTGCACTTACTATGCCAATCATGGCACCACTTGCTGACTTAGTTGGAGTTCCTAGACAAGTTGCTGTACTTGCTTTCCAATTGGGAGATGGATTTACA
>NZ_JRJZ01000027.1:0-8290 GCF_000800875.1 Cetobacterium sp. ZWU0022 | reverse complement strand
TTTAGTAAATTATAACAAATAAATTGATGAAGATTTTTATATCTTCATTATACGAGGTGATAAAATGGAAATTAATAAAGAAAGTATTTTATCTGTTTTAAAAGCATTAGATAAAGAAAAATATTCAATTTTAGAAATTGGATTATTTGGAAGTTATGCTAGAGAAGAAGAAACTGATAGCAGTGATATAGATATAATTGTAAAAATAGAGTTTAAAAAAGGCATGTATAGAAATTTTTGTGCTTTGCAAGAGGAGTTAGAAAATACTTTTGGAAAAAAAGTAGACTTAATTGAAAAAAGTGTTTTTGATTATAAGTTTAAAAATCCAGATGTAAAAGATTATAAAGAAAAAGTTAAAGAAGAGATATTAGGAAGTGTTATATATGTCTAAGGTAAAAAGAAATATAATACAGTTCACTTATGATATTGAAGAGTTTATTGGATACATTCAAGAAGAGATGACAAATAAATCCTTTAACGATTTTGCTTTAGATAAAAAAAGTGTTGGATATATAGAAAGACAATTAGAAAAAATAGGAGAAGCTATTACTCAAATCCAAAAGTTAGATAAAGATATTTTAACTACAACTTACGATAATAAAAGTTATTGGGAAGGAATAAAAGGAGTTAGAAATAGATTAATACATGAATATTGGGGAACTAGTATTCAAATGATCTATGAAATTTCTGTGGATGAAATGGATGAGCTATTAGATTATATAAAAAAGATAAGAGAGCTAGAAAAAAATTAAACAAATCTGAAAACAAGAGGGGAAACTTATGGCTGACTATAAATCAATTGCAGAAACTAATAACTTTATAGTTTTAGATAGATATAACAAAATAGATGAACAAGGGGTAAGCTATCAAACAGAAGCTCAATTGGAAGAGGAGCTTTTACAGGACTTACAAAATCAAGGTTATGAATATTTACCAAAGCTTATTAATACAAAAGAGATGTTAAAAAACATTAGGGTACAATTAGAAGCTCTTAACAGTGTTAAATTTTTAGATTCTGAATGGAGAAGATTTTGTGAAGAGTACTTAGATAAACCAAGTGATAACTACATAGATAAAACTCGTAAAATTCATGATGACTATATCTATGATTTTACCTTTGATGATGGACATATTCAAAATATCTATCTACTAGATAGAAAGAATATTAGTAGAAATAAGTTACAGGTTATTTCACAGTTTAAACAAACAGGAACTAGTAGTAATCGTTATGATGTAACAATTTTAGTTAATGGATTACCTTTAATTCAAGTGGAACTTAAAAAGCGTGGAATTGCTATTCGTGAAGCATTTAATCAAATCAATAGATATAGCAAAGAGAGTTTTAATTCTGATAACTCTTTATTTAAATACCTTCAGATTTGTGTAATTTCAAATGGTACAGATACAAGATATTTTGCTAACACTACTAAAAGAGATAAGAACAGTTTTGATTTTACAATGAACTGGGCTAAGTCTGACAATACTCTTATTAGAGATTTAAAAGACTTTACAGCTACGTTTTTTCAAAAGAACACACTTTTAAATGTACTATTGAATTACTGCGTTTTTGATTCAAATAATATACTTCTAATTATGAGACCGTATCAAATAGCTGCAACAGAAAGAATATTATGGAAGATAAAGAGCTCATATTTAGCTAAAAAATGGAAGACTATAGATGCTGGTGGATATATTTGGCATACAACTGGGTCGGGAAAAACTTTAACAAGTTTTAAGGCTGCTCGTTTAGCTACAGAGTTGGAATTTATAGATAAAGTATTCTTTGTAGTGGATAGAAAAGATTTAGATTATCAGACAATGAAAGAGTACCAACGTTTTTCACCAGATAGTGTTAATGGATCTGAAAACACTGCTGGTCTTAAAAGAAATGTTGAAAAGGATGACAATAAAATTATTGTAACTACCATCCAAAAATTAAATAACCTAATTAAGAGTGAAGCTAATTTACCACTTTATAATCAACAAGTTGTATTTATATTTGATGAAGCTCACCGTTCACAATTTGGTGAAGCTCAAAAGAATATTGCTAAGAAGTTTAAAAAGTATTATCAGTTTGGATTTACTGGAACACCAATATTTCCTGAAAATGCTTTAGGTTCTGAAACTACTGCAAGTGTATTTGGTACTGAGTTACATTCATATGTTATTACAGATGCAATTAGAGATGAGAAGGTTCTTAAATTTAAAGTTGATTATAATGATGTACGTCCTAAGTTTAAATCTGTTGAAATGGAACAAGATGAAGAAAAATTAAGTTCAGCAGAAGCAAAGGCAGCATTTTTACATCCTGAAAGAATCAAAGAGATTTCTCAATATATTCTTAATAACTTTAAAGTTAAAACTCATCGTATATATAATGCTGAAAAAGGATTTAATGCAATGCTTACTGTAAGTAGTGTAGATGCAGCAAAACTTTATTATGAAACATTGAAGAATCTACAAAAGGATAGTAAAAAGCCTTTAAAGATAGCAACTATATTCTCTTATGCAGCTAATGAAGAGCAAAATTCAATAGGAGAGATTCTTGATGAAACTTTTGAACCTTCAGCAATGAATCAAAGTGCAAAGGAGTTCTTGAACTCTGCTATTAATGATTATAATACAATGTTTAAAACAAACTTTGGTGTTGATAGTAATGAGTTTCAGAACTATTATCGTGATTTAGCTAATAGAGTGAGAGAGCAAGAGATAGATCTATTGATTGTAGTTGGAATGTTTTTAACAGGATTTGATGCTCCAACACTAAATACACTATTTGTAGATAAAAATTTACGTTATCATGGATTAATACAAGCATTTTCAAGAACAAATCGTATCTATGATTCCACAAAAACTTTTGGAAATATAGTTACTTTTAGAGATTTAGAACAGGCTACAATAGATGCTATAACTCTATTTGGTGATAAAAATACAAAGAATGTAGTTCTTGAAAAAAGTTACAAAGAGTATATGGAAGGATTCACTGATATTAGTACTGGTGCAGCACGTCGTGGCTATATAGAAGTAGTTAGAGAGTTAAACTCTCGTTTTCCTAATGTTGATGATATAGTTACTGAAAAAGATAAAAAGGATTTTGCTAAACTCTTTGGTGAATATTTAAGAGTTGAGAACATATTACAAAATTATGATGAGTTTACAAGATTAAAAGCTTTACAATCTCTAGATATGGAAGATTTAAATGCTGTTGAAGAGTTCAAAGCTACGTATTATGTAAGTGATGAAGATATCGCTGCTATGCAGAAAATAGAGATGCCTAAAGAGAGAATGGTTCAAGATTATCGTTCTACATACAATGATATTCGTGAATGGCTACGTCGTGAAAAGAAGCGTGGAGTTGAAGAGGATTCTGCACTTGAATGGGATGAGGTTGTTTTTGAAATAGATCTTTTAAAATCACAGGAGATAAACTTAGACTATATTCTTGAGTTGATTTTTGATAAGCATAAGAAGGTAAAGGATAAAGATGTATTAATTGGAGATGTACGTCGTTTAATTAGGTCAAGTACAGGAAATCGTGCAAAAGAAAGTCTAATAGTTGACTTTATTAACAGCACAGATTTAGATACATTTGATGATAAAGCAAATATTATAGATGCCTTTTTCTCATTTGCTCAAATAGAGCAAGTGAAAGAAGCTGAAGAGTTGATAGCTGAAGAGAAGCTTAATGCTGATGCAGCTAAAAGATATATAATGACATCCTTAAAGAAAGAACAGGCAAGTAATAATGGAACAGAGCTAAATGAAATCATTCCTAAGATGAGTCCTCTTAATCCTAATTACTTGACTAAAAAAAGCACTGTATTCCAGAAAATATCAGCTTTTGTAGAGAAGTTTAAAGGAATTGGTGGGAGAGTATAATTTAATCGAATAAACTAAAAAGAGGGTAACAAGTCCAGTTATCCTCTTTTCCTTTTAGTGTTATATTTAGACTAGAGTATAATTGATACATAGAAATTTATATAAAAGATGCCACATTTCCACCGTTTTTCTTGCTTTTTCTACATATTTATTGTATCATAAATTTAGTATATACTTAATAGTACAGATTGAAGTGAAAATAAAGTTGAGATATTAATATCTCAATTTTTGTAAGTTTAAATTTCTTTACTTTCTTCATATAGAGTTTCAGGATCCATATCTACTTCATTTAGCCATTCAATACTATCAAAAGATACTTTCACAGTTTTAAATAGATTTATATCGTTCAATTCTCTAAATACTCCTTTATTTAAATATGGGTACATATCAAAAATTCTAGTTTCATTATTTTCAAATGTTAGTATCAATTTATAATCATCTGTAGGGATAACTTTTTTAACTGCTAAATACATTTTTTCTCACCTCTACTTTAATGGATCAATTTTAAATGGAAGTTCACTTTCCATAGCAAGTTTCCAATCAGCTCTCAATTCTTCTTGACGAAGTTCAGCCCAAGCTAAAACTAATTTCAGTTGCTTTTTAGGTAGATTTCCTTCTATTAATTCACAACTTTCAATATCTACTACTGCTTTAAAATCTTGATAATACGCATGAAAATGTGCAGGAGCATGCTCTTTAGGTGCACAGTACATCCTGATTATTATTCCATAAAACATACTTATTGTAGGCATATTTTTCCTCCAGTTAATTTTTACAAACCTAATTTAGCTTTTAAGCTACTTTCTAAAATAGCAGAAACGTTAATCTTATTTTTCTTAGCTAAATCATTAAGCCATTTAGGCAATGTTACATTCCTTCTAACACATTTATTGTTTTCATCATCTCTAATAGGAGTCATAAAAACTTCAATTAATTGAACAAATTCTGTTGAGTCTACTTTTATATTTTGAGGTTTACTAGGATTAGGAAGATTTAATTCTCTAGATTCTAAAGAATATAAATATAATCCTAAACAATCTTTAGCCAGAAATAAAGCTTCTTCTAAACTATTACCACATGTAAATGCTCCAGGTAGATCTGGAAAAGAAATATTATAACCTTCATCCTCTTGCTGAAAAATAGCTGGATAAATATATCTATCTTTTTTCATTTTTGTCACCTCTAAATTATAGTAATCTTCAAGATAGAAAGATATGTACCTTTTTTCATATTTTTTCTAGGATAAGGAGCTACTACAGCCACACTTCCTTTATAAAAAATATGATGAGAACCATTATTAATTCTATCTAATGATATATCAATTCACTTCATATAATATTATACGCATTTATAGTGTGTATGTCAAAGCTATTTTCATAATTAAAAAGCTACATCATAATAATTAACATTCCAATGACTAAGGTAGTTAATTGGTTTGTAATTTTGATGTTAAAGGATAAAAAAGCTTGGGTTTCATAAATTTCCCAAGCTTAGTTTATTAAGTTAGCCAAATTATTTATTTCTACGATATAATTGTTGATTTGATGTCGTTTTTTCTTCGATAGAGATATCATTATTAGGAACTTCTAAAATTTTAGCTTTAACTTTAGTTCCAATTGTTAATCTATCACCTACTCTTATTTGATCCCATTCATATTTTTTGTATAAATCAGAAACTTTGAATTTTTTACCTACAGGAACTTTTTTCATTTCATTTAAGATATAATCAACATGCTCTTCGATATTCATAACAAATCCTCCTTTATACATACAAGCTGTAAGCGTTAAGCTTATATGTATAATACCTTATTTCAATATTTTTGTCAATAAAATTATTGTAAATTATTTTAAAAAGAGATATACCCTAATGGATGTCTCCTATTTTATAAGTTACAATTTAGTAGATGAATTTTAATTATAAATTAATTATTTCATCACTATATCTATCATTTATACTATCTTTATTGCAGATTATAGTATATATATTAATTCCTAGGTTTAATTTTTTTTGTTCTAGTTTTCTTATAAATTTATCACTTAACTCACATAAACCATCAGTAATCATTAGTATATCAGCTTTATTGTAATCTTTTAAATTCTTTATTATATCTATTGCTTTCTCTAAAGGAGTTTCAAAGTCTGTTCCTCCATTAAAGCCAGAGTTTAAGAAAGGAAGTATCTGATTTATCTCAGATTCATTAGAAATATTTAATTCTTTAGTTTCACCTTTATCACCAAAAATAATGATATAAAGACTTCTATTTTCTTTTTCCAATATTTTAGAAATTGATAATAAAAGAGCTTTTGCTTTTAAAATAGGCATCCCATTCATACTTCCAGATGTATCAAGACATACAATAACAGGCCCCTTATTTTCTAAATTAATATATTCTTTTTTTTCTTTTGAATTGTACTTGTGTTCTTTAGAAACAATTTCATATGTTAATAAACTTTTTTCCAAGAATTTTGAATAAAATAGATATTCTAACTCTTCAGACTCAAAATTAGTTAACTCAGAAGGTAATATTCTAGCTAAATCATCACTTTTATAAACTCCTAATATTTCATTATTGTTTCTTTTTAAAATTTTTGGCTTTAATTTTTTTTCTTTTGATATATAATTTCTTCCTAATCTTTTAATAACTTCTTTTATTTTTTGATTTTTCTCTATCTCTTTTACAAGTGCTAAAAAATCTTCTCCCATATTTAAAAATTCATTATAACTGTATCCACACCCTGTTATCTTAATAAACTTTTCTACTTCTCTATACTTTTTATCAACAGTTTCTAAGTATTCCTTAAATATTGTTAATAAATTTATAGCTTCTTTAGGAATATTCTCATCCGAAATTTCATTCATATACTCATTACAAGAGTCTAATTCATCTCTTAAAACTTTTATATTTTCTTCATTTAATACTATATCTTTCCAAAATTTTTCTATTTGGTCAAGATCTGGTTCTTCTTCTTTTTCTATTTCACTTTGGTTTTTCCAATCCCAAAGTTTCCATTTAGTTGCTCCAAGCTTTTTTTGAGATTTTAATTTAAGATTTTTTATAGTTCGTTCCCAAGTTTCATTTATATCTTTTAGCTTTAATAAATTATCAAAACTATAATTACTCTTAGAATACTCTACACATTTCTCACTAAATTCATGACAGTTATTAAAAATTAATCCATAAAATCCTCTTTCACCTAAATGTGCAATGGCTCCATTAGAAACATCTTTATTTCCAACTGCACCTTTTGAGTTACAAGATACATATATTTTTTTATAAAGACAACTTTTATCTGTAAACTCTTCAGGAGAAGATTTTTTGACACTACTTTCTGCAAAACTTTCTACAACTATATTTGAAATTTCATTATTACCAATATATATTCCTGAATGTTCTACTCCAAAATATAAATCTGAATAAACAACACTTCCTTCTATAGGGATTATTTTTTCTCTAAAGTTATTGTCTATAAATGTTTTTAAACATTTTACGCCCACTCTTGCTAAAATATTTATTTTTGAAAATGGATTTAATATACTTGTACTTTTAAATAACTTTTTAACATGACTAAACATATTATCTACCTATATCCAAATATTATTATTTAAAATATTAGAAAGTTCATTTTTTTTCATAGAAATTTTTTCGATTATATTCTCAGAAATATTATTCATTTGTCTAAGCACAGGAGTATTATTATTTTCATCCCAAATCCAAATATTTTGAAAATCCCATCCTAAACGTTTATAAAACTTTTCATTAAAATGAGATGGATCTAAAGATTTACCATCTGTTCCATTTTCATCATTAGGAATTATCTTGTTAGTTAAAGCTGTATAATTATTTTTTAATATAGAAGAACTACCTTCACCAACTATACAACCTAAGTTATTACGACTATAAGGGGTCCCGTCAGGAAAACGCGGAATAACAACGCTAAGGATTTTCCTGACCATCTATGACCCCTTTATTTTCAATGCTTAATCTATATTTAGCTCTCTTAAAAATTCTAAAGAAGTTGTACAACAATCTGAATCAAATTTATATTCCCCTAAAAAATTAATATGCTCCCAAGCAAGTGGAGATATGTTGCTTAACAAAGCCTCATCAACCTCTTCAATAGTTTTTAAATATTGAACAGCCTTTTCTAAGTAAATCGTATTCCAAATACTAATAGCATTTATAATAATATTAAGTGTACTTGCTCTTTGAAGTTGATTTTGGATAGTCCTTTCTCTCAATTCACCTTGCTTTCCAAAGAAAATAGCTCTTGCTAAACCATTCATAGCTTCTCCTTTATTTAAACCTCTATGAATTTTTCTTCTTAACTTTTCATCTGATAAGTAATCTAAAATAAAAATAGTTTTTTCTATTTTCCCCATCTCTCTTAATGCTGTAGAAATACTATTTTG
>NZ_JRJZ01000136.1:0-549 GCF_000800875.1 Cetobacterium sp. ZWU0022 | reverse complement strand
CTAATCTTAAAACATCATCATAATTTTCTTTTATAATCTTTTCATTAATTTTGCCCTTTAAAATACTTTCAAGATTTTTGGATACCTTTGTTTCACTTAAAGAAAATAATTTTACATCGGATAAATCACGTATTCTAGGAGCAAATCTGAATCCTAAAAGATGAGTAAGTCCAAATACTTGATCAGTATATCCAGCTGTATCTGTGTAGTGTTCTAATATATTTAAATCAGTTTCATGATTTAAAAGCCCATCTAAAACATGAGTAGCATCTCTAGAATTTGTATTAATTACTTTCGTATAGAAAGATGAAAATTGGTCACTTGTAAATCTATAAATAGTAGCACCTTTTCCAGTCCCATAGTGAGGATTAGAATCAGCATGAAGCGATGTAACTCCTAATTGCATACGCATCCCATCCGAAGATGAAGTAGTTCCATCACCCCAATATTTTGACATGTTTAGTTTAGTATGAAAATTAACAAGGTTAACTTGAGCTCTATTTAAAGCATCTTCATGCATTCTCCACTGTGAAATATATGCCATTTGCT
>NZ_JRJZ01000122.1:0-22381 GCF_000800875.1 Cetobacterium sp. ZWU0022 | reverse complement strand
AAAGGTATAAACTACTCGTTGATAGCAATCTTTATGCTACAAGTTTTATTCGATGTATTAGAGAATAAAAAGAGATCGAAATCAGCAGCCTAAAAGAAAAGAGAATAGTTTTTCTATTAAAAGATGTAGTTTAGCTACATCTTTTTTTTATTTTTTCTTACAAAAATGTTATACTAAGTATACTAAACAAGAAGGAGCAGAGTATGAGAAAACTACTATTTTTATTTAAAATTTCAATAATCTTAATAGCTCTACTAGAGGCTCTTTATGGAAAGGATATAGACCCTTTAAAAGAGTTCACTTACGATATAGTTATTGAAAACTACAGTAAGAACATTAAAAGGGATGTTAAAATAAAAAATGATTTAAATGAGGTAAAAGGAGTTTTAGCCAATAACGGTGAAAACTTTTTAGATATAGAGGGGTCTGCTTTCACATCTTGGGAGATATATAAAGAGGATGAAAAAATCAGCAGTGGGGATAGAGATAGCTTAGATGAAATAATTTCAGAGTTGCATCCAAATGAGGTCATAAGGTATAGGATTATTGCAAAACCAGATAAAAAGCTTCTTCATCAGGTTTTAAAAAATGAGGTTACAATCTACGAAGGCGAACAGATATCTGAAAAATTACGATATGAAAATGAGGTTTTAGGTTCAAAACCAAAGATAAAAAGAGAGGTGGATTCTGAAACCTACTCTTTAGGAGACTATCTAACTTATAGATTGATAGTCGAGCCAGATGGACCGGGATATCTGAATAACTATGTTATAGATGAACATATACAGGATATTTTAGTTCCAACTTTGAGTGGAAAAGATGAACCATTTTTAAAAGATATTGAGATTAAAATGAATCAAAAAACCTCGGGTACAGGTGTGGATATAAAAAATGGCGAGAAGTTGATTTATGAGATTAAAGGACGTGTCAATAATAAAACTTTAGGAGATGTCATTTATAAAGAGCTGACTATAAAAAGTCCACCTGCCAATATAAAAGCCAAGATTTTAAACTCTGGAAAATACTCTCCTGGAAGACTTTATACCTATGAAGTAGAGATTGAAAACAGTGGACTTGGAAATGCTAAAGCAGTTCCTATCCGAGCTTTTATGAAAAAAAGTGAAGCTCGGGATTGGAACGAGGAGATGTCACCAGCGTTTTTAAATGCCCAAGATATAAATGAAAGAGTGAATATAGCAGCTGGAGAAAAGATTGTAAAAAAATACTCGGTAACAACTTCGCAATTTTTAATTGGTGATATATATTTGGATTTTGTGATCAATAGTCATACGTACAACAATAAAATTGAATCACATTCTCCTGAAACACATATAACAGCTCGAGTAGAGAGATATCTAGATAAAACAGGAAAGAAAAAGATAGATTCTTATACGCCTGAAGGGTATATCGAATACCTTTTCAGAGTTGAGAATCGTGGAAAAGGTATTTTAAAAGAGTATGATTTAGATCCGAATATAGATGAGATTAAAACAAAATCAGCTTATGGAGAAGAGATTTTAGCTTTTAGTAATAGCAATACAAAAAATATTTTAGAGCGAGGAGAGGGAGCTCGTTTACTACCAGGAGGATATGTAGAATATAGGGTTTTAGGAAAGGTAAGTAGAGAGGCTGTAGGAGATATTGTAAAAGGAGATATAGAATCGAAGATGTTGAAAAGTGAGGTATCACACTCGTTTTCAGTTTCGAAAGAGAGCTACAAACCTGGAGAAACTATCGAATACAGTGTCACTCTGAAAAATGAAGGACTTGGAACAGCCTATGGAATTCCTTACAAATTGGGTATAGCTGAGGCAAAGGTAAAACAGTCTGGACTTAAAAATCGAGATGTAAACCCATTTAGAAATGTTGAAGAGATAGAGCGTTTACCAGTTATATACCCCGGTGAAGAGTTCAAATATGTCTTTAAAGGAGTTACTAAAAACAATATTTTTGAGAGTATACAGGTGGATTCAACTTATGGTGAAGTGGTGAAAAAGAGTGAAGTAACCGCTCTTCCGGGGAAAGTTGAGTTTACAAATACTTTAAAGAGTGTGAATGGAAAGCTAATGAATGGAACTTTAAAGTATAAACCTGGAGATATGGTGACATATGAGATTCACCTAAAAAATATTGGAGAGGGATTTCTAAGTGATATTTTTGTAGAGAGTAATCTTGAGGATGTGAAGGCTTTAGTTGCAGGCTCGGATGTAAAAGAGAAGGTTTTAGAAAATATAGATATCTCTATACAAAGTAGTGATCCAAGAACGGTTATAACATCTGAGATGGGAGACAATATAAACCACATACGAAAAAATATAGATTTTGCTCCAAAGAGTAGTATTGTATTTCAGATTTCAGCTATAGTATCTGATAAGGCTCTTGGAAGTTTGAGTGGGCTGGTATTCAAGGTGAACGGTAGTAGCAAAACATCTGAGGGATTGAGCAGTGTGAGTGGTTCTATAAAAGGTGAAAAGACACTTTTAGAACCAGAGAATGGAGTTTATAAACCCGGAGATAAATTGAAATATATGCTTACTATCAAAAATACTGGTGATGGATATGGACGATATATTCCAATAGAGGATTTATTGTCAGAGGTTACAACTGAAAAAGAGGGAAAGCGTTATGGTAGAGCTTTCTCTAACTGGAAGGTGACATATCTAGGACCACGTGATGAATCTTCGAGATTTAAACAGTATACATACTTGAAAAATGAGGTTTCAGGTCGAGAGGATTTAAACACAAAGGTAGATATAGGTCCAGGAGTATGGATACAGTTTTTGATAGAGGCGGATATAGACAAAGATGCTATCGGAGTTATAGAGAGTAAGGCTAAGGTTGCAGGTGGTACAACTGATGATCAAACGATATTTCTAAAACCAATCTCTGAGTATTCAGAGGAGGAAAAAGTTGAGCAGGGGATTCGTGTGAAGTTGACATCGACAAAGAGCGAGATAAAGATAGGTGAGGTTGTGGGTTTTACTGTGAATGTCGAAAATCGAGATAACCAAACCTATGAAAATCTTTCTTTAAAAAATATAACACCAAGGGGTTTTAGACATCTAGAGGAGGAGTTTGAAAAGTTTTCTTTAGCACCAGACCAGAAATATAGTAAGACTTTCTATATGAAAGCAACTGTTGGAGCGAGTGTAGGAAAAAATAGTTTTCAAAGTTCGGTTACAAGAAGAAATAATAAAATCTCAAATATAGGTGAGACAAGTGTAGAGGTAAAAGGGGATTCTTTACTGAATACAGCAACAATTATAGGAAAAGTTGTGGATGAAAAAACAGATAGAGGGATTCCATATGCTGTTGTTTATACACCAGCAGGAATAGTTGTTCAAGCTGATGATGAGGGGCGATTTCACTTACCAGACCAGTGGGTAGATAAAACTTTTGGAGAGAATTTTCTTTTGAAATTGGATGAGAATAGCCTTCCATCTGGAAGCGTTGTAAAAAGTGAAAATCCGATGATAAAAAGAATCACACCATACTCTTTGACAAAGTTTAACTTTATAGTTCAAATCCCTGAAAAAGTTGAAGAGGTTGAAAAATCCACAGAGGAGATTGAAGCGGATTCAAGCGATATAAAGTTAAACTATTCTGGGACAGGTTTTGTAGATGCCTATGTTGGAAAAGATAGTGATACTCCAAGGGCAACATATTTTGGAAAGGCGAGCTATGGGGATTATAAGCTAACTTTGCACTTTGATACAAAGGATAGAAAAAATCAGACCCTTTTAGAGAGAGTTACTGACGATGATTATGTTTACTATCCAACTTATGGGGATGATTCTAAAATCAGAAAAGAGGTTAACACAAAGGGAAAAATCTACCTAAAGTTTGAACATAAAGATTCAAGCTTACTTTGGGGAACGTATGAAACAGGCTTTACAGGAACACGTTTTATGGATTATAACAAAGAGCTATACGGATTTAAGGGTGAGTATAAGCAGGATGATATAAATGTCAAAGTTTTTGCGAGTACTCCGAATACGATGTATGGTCATGATGAGTTTTTGGGTACTGGTGGTAGTTTATATTTCTTGAAAAATGGAGATATATTAAAAGGTAGCCAAAAGATTTGGATAAAGGTTGTAGATGCTGATACCTATGTTGTAGAAAAGATTATATATCTTCAAGAGGGACGTGACTATGAGATAGATCCATTTATTGGAAGAGTTATTTTGACAACACCTTTAAGTGGTGGAAGTTCAACTGATTACTACGCTTACCTTGTTGCAGATTATAGCTACCTTCCAAAGGATGGAGAGATTTCAGACTCTTCAAACTATGGAGTTAAAACTGTAAAGGATATAAATGAAAATGTTCAAGTTGGAGTGACAGCTATCCATGAGAGTCGTGGAAAAGAGAGTTACGATTTGAAAGGTGTAGAGATAAAACTTCATGATGAAAAAGGTAACTATATAAAAGGAGAGTTCAGTCAGAGTGAGGGTGTTTCAAATATAAATAACCATCTATCTTTTGATGGTGGATTGACGTTTCAAAGCGTCGGACGAGATGATGATAAGATAACTGGAAACGCTTATCGTATCACAGGAGCTGTAAAACTTTTAGAGGAAGCTGAATTCAAAGCTTGGTATGAGAGAAAAGAGCGGGGTTACTCTTTCGCTTCAGATTTAGAGGATAGATTTTATCAAACCTTTGGAGGAGAACTAGCTTATACTCATTCAGAAAGATTGAAAAGCTACCTTAAGTTTCAATATGTCGATGAGATGAAGTGGGGCGAGGAACGTGAAAGTGGAACTGTCAGCAGTGCAAAGTTAGAGTATATTTTAAATGAAAGCACAAAGATATATAGTGAGATTAAAGCTGGAATCAGTAACGCTATCTCGCTCGGAGCTGAAAAAAGAGTAAATGATAGATTTAAAGTGAATGGTCGTACCTCTTTTGGCGAGTCTGGAAACTACTTCGAGTTGGGAGGAGATTATCAACTTTATGATAACTACAATATCTATTCGGGATATAGTTCGGATGGAGAGATAAGTCGAGATAGATATACAGTTGGACAAAGAGCAAGAGTTGGAGAGCGTACAAGCCTTTATCAAGAGAATCAATTTATAAAAGAGCGTGGAAAAGAGGCATCTCTTCAAGGATATGGAATTGATTATGATTTAAGACGTGGGGTTACAATTGGAGGAGCTATCCAATATGGTGAGGTAATTTTACCAAATGATGAGAAGAGTGATCGTCGTGGAATCTCTCTATATTTGAGATCTGAATCTGAGAGGCTAACTTTGAAAAATCGTGTGGAGTATCGTTCAGAGAGAGGGGATGAGGAGATTGAGCAGTATCTTACTACGAACTCATTTACCTATAGATACAGTAAGGAGTATACTTTCGCTGGAAAACTGAACTACTCATTCACAGATGATAGCTATGAGAATAGATATCTTGAGAGCAGTGTAGGTTTAGCATATAGACCAATCTATAACGATAGATTGAACTATCTATCTAGATATACGATGATTTTAGATAAGGATACAAAAGCTACAAAGGATTTCAGTGCTTATATAGCTGAGTTTGAAACAGTTTACTCACCCACAAGAAGACTTGATCTATCTATGAAAAATGGATATAGACGAGAGAAAAATACCTATCTGAACGACCTTTATATGCTAGGGTTTAAGGCTAACTATACGGTTATGAATAGTTGGGAAGTTTATGGTCAGTATCAATGGCTTTTAGACCGTGCAAATGAGGATGTTCTGAATGGTGCAATCTTTGGTATTTATAAGAATCTGGATAAAAATATGAAACTTGGAGGGGGATATAACTTCTCTGGATTCAAGGATTCATTAGGAGAGGAGGACTATAAAACCTCGGGTTGGTTTTTAAATATAATTGGAAGTATGTAGAATTAAAAAAAAAGAAAATAAAAAGAGAGACTTTGGGAGGATAGTCTCTCTTTTTATTTGTAATTTTTGATAAAGCTATTTTTTAGTATTTATCTTTGAGTAGATAAATAAAACAACCAAAGCACCTGCAGCAGCAGTAAAAATGCTACCAAAGTTTAATCCTTGAACAGAACCTATTCCAATAAGTTTACCAAGATAACCACCAACAAAGGCACCAACAATTCCTAAAACCATAGTCGCTAAAATTCCGCCACCTTGTTCTCCGGGCATTATCCATTTAGCAAGAGCACCAGCAAGAATTCCAAGGATAATCCATGTAAAAATTCCCATAAGTCTCATCTCCTATAAAAAATAATTCATTCTGCTCTAATATTCTAAAAAAATTTCTCATTTCCTTTTTTCCTTTTTAATAGTAAGAGATTACCACAGAAATGGTATTTTCTAAAAAACTATTCAAAAAAATTTGACTTTTTATTCAGTCGTGTAGTATATAGAGATATTAAGGAAAGGCTTCGAAAAAAATATGTTTTAATCACTTTTGGAATTGTTTTAGACTAAAGGAGGGATTTTTTTATGAAGAAATTAAAGACGTTTGAATTTATGGAAGAGTTTGATCATGAGCAGGTAGTATATTTCTACGATAAAAATACAGGCTTAAAAGGTATAACTGCTATTCATAACACGGATTTAGGACCAGCTTTAGGGGGTACAAGACTTTGGAACTATAAAACAGAGGAGGAGGCTCTGTTAGATGTTATCAGATTATCTAGGGGAATGACATATAAGGCAGCTGTTGCTGGGCTGAACTTAGGTGGAGGAAAAACAGTTTTAATAGGAGATCCAAAAAAAGTAAAAAGTGAAGCATATTTTAGAGAGTTAGGAAGATTTGTTCAAAGTTTAAATGGAAGATATATAACAGCTGAGGATGTAAATACGAGTACATCGGATATGGGATTTGTGGCTATGGAGACCGATCATGTTGTTGGATTGCATGGAAAAAGTGGAAATCCATCACCGTTCACAGCTCTGGGGGCATTATATTCAATAAGAGCGGCTTTAAAAGTGAAATTTGGAGATCCAACTATATCAGGAAAAACATTCTCGGTTCAAGGAGCGGGACAGACAGGTTACTACTTAATTAAATATCTTTTAGGTGATAACGAGCATGGCGACAAAGCAAAAAAAATCTACTTCACAGAGATAAATGAAACGTATATCGAAAGAATGAAAAAAGAGCATCCAGAGGTAGAGTTTGTTAAACCCGAGGAGATATATGGTTTAGACGTAGATGTATTCTCACCTTGTGCTTTAGGTGGAGTTATAAATGATGAGACTATAGCACAACTGAAGTGTTCAATAGTTGCAGGAACATCTAACAATGTATTGAAAGGTGAAGAGCATGGAGCTCAATTGAAAGAGAAGGGTATTTTATACGCACCAGATTTCGTTGCAAACGGTGGAGGACTAATCAATGTTTATCATGAGCTAAAAGGTTACAATAAAGATGCAGCAACAGCGGATGTAAAAGCTATATATGACAGATTGTTACAGATTTTTGAGATAGCTAAAACAGAGGATATACCTGTAAATATAGCAGCTATGCAGTTTGCTGAAGAGAGAATAAAAAGTGTCAAAAATATGAAACCGAGCTATGTGAAAAGATAAAAAGGATTTGGAGGTCATATGAATTTTTTTTCTGAACTATTAGAAAGATGTAAAGAGACTCATATAAAAAGAGTTCCAGTTGTTGTTTGTGCTCATGAGGATGAACTTTTGAAGGCGATTCTTAGAGCTAAAAGAGAGGACATAATCACCTCACCGATTTTAATAGGTGATAGAGAGGAGATTGTTAAACATCTATTGAAAAATGGAGCTAACTTGGATGATTTTCAAATTGTTCATGGAGATGGAAAGGAGAGATGTAGCGAGATAGCTGTCCAAAGTATTTTGAGTGGAGCGGGAGATTTTTTGGTAAAGGGTCTAGTTGATACATCAATTATATTGAAAGCTATTTTGAACAGAAAAGAGGAGCTATCAAAATCTGAGAACGGGGATATATTTTTCTCTCATGTGACAGTGGCAGAGCTAGACGCAATAGATAGAGTTATAGCTTTTGGAGATGCAGCTATGAATATACTTCCAGATGCAGAGGCTAAGATGAAGATAATAGAGAACTGCTATTCGGTATGGAGTGCTTTACATCTAAGAACACCTAAGATAGCTCTGTTAGCAGCAAAGGAAAGCGTATCAAAAAAGATGATAGCAACATTGGATGCCCATGCTATTACAAAAAAATTAGCAGAGGATGAAAGATTTATAGTTGAGGGACCACTTGCCTTAGATAATGCTTTATCGAAGAGATCGGCGGAGATTAAAGGTATAGCTGGAAAGATTCAAGGGGATGCGGATATACTTATAATGCCAAATATAGAAGCTGGAAATATATTTTACAAGAGCTTATGTTACTTAACGAAAAGTGAAACAGCGGGGATTTTAGTTGGAGCAAAAATTCCAATTGTTATAACATCAAGAGCTGACAGTGAAGAGAGTAAGTTTTTATCAATAGTGTTAGCATCAGTTATTTAGGAGGTGTCGGTTTTGGCTAAATTTAAGGTGAGTTTTAATAAAGAGCGGTGTAAAGGGTGTGGGCTTTGCACCCTGTTCTGCCCAATGAAAATTGTGCATCTGAATATGGATGAGATGAACTCTAAGGGATACAATGTGTCGCATGTAACAGATGAGGAAAAATGTGTTGGCTGCACGAACTGTGCTATGATGTGCCCAGATTCAGTTATAAGTATAGATAAGATTTAAGGAGGAGTTTTATGGCAAAAAAGCTAATGAAAGGGAATGAAGCGATGAGTGCAACAGCTATAAATGCTGGTTGCAGATTTTTCTTCGGATACCCGATAACACCACAAAATGAGATTCCTGAGTATATGTCAAGGGAGCTTCCAAAGGTTGGTGGATCTTTTATACAAGCTGAGTCTGAGGTTTCGGCTATAAATATGGTTTATGGTGCAGCGGGATGTGGAGCTAGAGTTATGACCTCATCTTCATCTCCAGGGATGGCGTTAAAGCAGGAGGGGCTATCGTATATAGCTGGAGCTGAGCTGCCTTGCGTGGTTATAAATGTGACAAGGGGTGGACCTGGATTAGGAGGGATTCAACCATCTCAAGCTGATTATTTCCAAGCCACTCGTGGAGGAGGAAATGGTGACTACTACATGCCTGTTTATGCTCCAGCAACTGTCCAAGAAGCTGTTGATTTAATAGGAAAAGGGTTCGACGTAGCTGATCAATATAGAACTCCAGTTATGCTGTTAGTCGATGGGATGATTGGTCAAGTTATGGAGCCGGTGGAGTTAAATGAAAATCCAGAGAGAAAGGAGTTTGATAAGAGCTGGGCGACAACGACAACAAAGGGCGAACGTACTCCAAATATTATAAACTCACTTTACTTAAAGCCAGAGGAGTTAGAGCTACACTGTGAGAAACTGTTTAGAAAGTTTGACGCCATAAAAGAGAATGAGGTGATGTCGGAAACTATAGGCTTAGAGGATGCCGAGATAGTTTTAGTTGCGTATGGAACAACGGCTCGTATAGCTAAGAATGTTATTAAGAGTTTGGAAAAAGATGGAATAAAAGCTGGGCTTATAAGACCTATAACGGTTTGGCCTTTCCCTTATGAGGATGTAAAAAATCTGAATGAAAAGGTGAAGAATATCCTTGTGGTTGAGATGAGTATGGGGCAGATGATAGAGGATGTTAGGCTTGGAAACGAGGGACGAAAGCCAGTTCATTTTTATGGTAGAACGGGTGGGATGGTTCCAACTCCAGAGGATATAATCAAAAAAGTGAAAGAGATAATGGGGAGGTAAGTATGGAAAGTATCTATAAAAGAAGTGCAGGATTGACAGATGTACCTACCCACTATTGCCCTGGGTGTACGCATGGAATTGTTCATAAGTTGGTGGCTGAAACTTTAGAGGAGCTAGGAGTGATAGGGGATACAGTTGGAGTAGCACCAGTTGGTTGTGCTGTTTTAGCTTACAAATATTTCAACACAGATATGCATGAGGCTTCTCATGGAAGAGCACCAGCAGTTGCTTCGGGAATCAAAAGAGTGTTGCCTGATAAAGTTGTATTCACATATCAAGGGGATGGGGATTTAGCAAGTATCGGAGCGGCAGAGATTGTTCATGCAGCAGCTAGAGGAGAGAAGTTCGTAACTATTTTTATAAACAACACAACGTATGGAATGACAGGTGGTCAGATGGCACCGACAACTCTAATAAACCAAAAGACAACGACATCCCAAAGTGGAAGAGACCCAGAGGTTCAAGGGTATCCAGTGCATATGTCTGAGATGTTATCGACTTTAAGTGGAAGCTATTATATAGAAAGATGCTCGGTTCATGACCCTGTGAATATAAGAAAAACAAAAAAAGCTATAAAGAAAGCCTTTCAACTACAACTAGAAGGAAAAGGGTTCTCTATGATTGAGATACTATCGACATGCCCAACGAACTGGGGACAAACACCCGCAGATTCATTGAAATGGCTAAAGGATGGTGTGATGAATGTATTCCCACTAGGAGTTTTCAAAGATAGAAGTGAGGAGGGGAAAAATGGATGATTTCATAATATGTTCGGGCTTTGGTGGGCAAGGGGTTATGTCGATGGGACAGATTCTTGCATACTCGGGAATGATAGAGAATAAAGAGGTTTCATGGTTACCATCTTATGGACCAGAGATGAGAGGGGGAACAGCTAACTGCTCGGTGATACTTTCAGATGAACCCATCGGGTCACCAGTTATAACAAATAATGCAACAGTTCTTATAGCTATGAATCTACCATCGCTGAAAAAGTTTCAGGACTCACTTTTAGAAAATGGAACTCTTTTGGTGAACTCATCTCTTGTGAAAGAGGAGAGTGATAGAGAGGATATAAAAATATATAAAATACCAGCAAATGATTTAGCTCATGAGCAGTGTGCAAATTTAAAAGTGGCTAATATGGTTATGTTAGGAGCGTATTTAGAGATATCGAAGAGTTTGAAAGATGAAAGTGTGTTACATGGGTTTTTAAAGATTTTTGGAGAGAGAAAAGCTGATCTTTTACCTATAAATGAAAAGGCTCTTCAGGTTGGAAGAGAGTATATAAAAAATAACTACTAGGGAGAAGAGGAAATATGAGAGAGTTTAATATCTTAGTTATCAATCCAGGATCGACATCAACGAAAATTGCATATTTTAGGAATGGAGTTGAGAAGTTAAAACGTGAGTTACACCATGAGAGTAGTTTTTTGAAAACTTTGGATTACGAGGGTGAGTTGGAGTATAGATACTCTTTGATTAGAGAGTTACCGATAGAGTGGGAGAGCTTAGAGGCGGTTGTTGGAAGGGGTGGACTTTTAAAACCGCTAAAGAGTGGAACGTATTCTGTGAATGAAAAAATGATAGATGATTTACGAAGTGAGTTTTATGGAAAGCACGCTTCGAATTTAGGTGGTATTTTAGCTAAAAAGATAGCGGATGAGTTTAAAATACCATCGTATATAGTGGACCCTGTGGTTGTGGATGAGATGAGTGAACTAGCTAAGGTGTCAGGAATGCCTGAGCTGGTTCGTCGATCGGTATTCCACGCTTTAAACCAAAAGGGTGTGCTAAAAAATTATTGTAAGAAGATGGGGATCGATTACAATAGCAATACCTTTATAGCTGTACATATGGGTGGTGGAATTTCGGTTGGGCTTCATAAAAATGGAGAGGTCGTAGATGTGAATAACGCTTTGGATGGAGATGGGCCCTTCACTCCAGAGCGTGCTGGGACTCTACCAATCGGAGATTTTTTTAAATTGTATTATGCTGGTAAACACTCAAAGGAGTTTTTACTGCGACGGCTAAAAGGGGATGGTGGAATCTCTGCGTACCTAGGAACTAACAATGTGAAAGAGGTTATGGACAGGGTTTTAAGTGGAGATGAAAAAGCTAAAAAAATTATAGATGCGATGTGTTATCAGATAGCTAAGGAGATAGGAGGTCTTGCTGCTGTTGCAGAGGGATGTGTCGATGCTATTATTTTAACTGGTGGAATGGCGTATTCGGATTATATCTGTGAGGAGATAACGAAACGGGTGGCTTTTATAGCTGAAGTTGTACGTGTTCCGGGAGAGTTTGAGATGCAGTCGCTATATGATGGTGGAGCTAGAGTTTTAAATGGTATTGAGGATGTGAAGGAGTATATTTGAATTGAATAGGTAGATTGAGCTTGGTAATCCTACGGGAGCCAAGCTCTTTTATTTATTAACGAAATATCGTTAATATTTGAAAAATTAACGATATTTTGATAAAATGTAGCTGAGGTGGTTTTATGAATTTTAGAGAATATTTAAAAGAAAAAGGAGTTTCGTTGCTCAAAGTATCAAAAGAAACGGGGATTCCATACTCAACCTTAGTTACAGCAATTGAAAAACCAGAGAGTATGAGAGTTGAAAATCTAATAAAATTATCACAGTATTTAGATAAAAATTTAGATGAAGTCTTTAATATGTTAAGTCAAAAGAAAGAGAAAACATTAGCTCAAATATTGAAAGAACAAAAAGATATGAAGTTAAAAGGCAATCTTTATCATTTTACGCAGATAAAATTTGCATATAATACGAATAGAATAGAGGGAAGTAGGTTGAGTGAGGATGAAACAAGATTTATTTTTGAAACAAATACACTCATACCCAATGGAAATTCTCAAAATGTAGATGATGTAGTTGAAACAGCTAACCACTTTGGTCTTTTTGATGATTTATTAGATAGAGTAGATTATATTTTAAGTGAAGATTTAATAAAAGATTATCACAAAATTTTGAAATCAGGAACAGAGGATTCAAGAAAAGATTGGTTTAATGTAGGAGAGTATAAAACTTTGCCAAATGAGGTTGGTGGGCAGGAGACAACTAAGCCAAAAGATGTGGAAAAAGAGATGAGAAAGCTTTTGATTAACTATAACTCTTTAGATGAGATAAAGTTGAAAGATATTATAGAGTTTCATTATAGATTTGAAAAGATTCATCCGTTCCAAGATGGGAATGGTAGAGTTGGAAGGGCTATTATGTTTAAAGAGTGCTTAAGAAATAATGTAGTTCCATTTATAATTGAGGATAGTTTCAAGGCCTTTTATTACAGGGGATTATCTAAGTATGAAGAGGAAAAGGGGTTTTTAGAAGAGACTTGTTTAGCTATGCAGGATAACTATAAAGAGGTTATAAAAAGATTTTTACAAAAATTTGATTTTTAGAAGAAAGAGTAGTATAGTTAATACATAAACGATTATAATTCAATGTTAATGACTACATTGTATGGGAAAGAGCTAGGAGTGAGAAACTAGCTCTTTTCTATTTTTTGTAGTTATGATATAATTAACATCAATTTTTAAGAAAAAAATACTGGGAGAAGAGATGAAAAGAGTTACGGGGTTATTATTTTTACTACCACAATTGGTATTAGGGCAGGATAGTTGGAGAGGGATTCCATATCCTATGAACCGTTGGGGTGTGTCGGTTATGGGTGTTAAGCAGACTGAGAAGGGAAACTTGACAGGGGCAGGAATAGTTGGAAAGATAGGACGAAAAGAGACTGAGATAAAAATTGATTTTTTAGAGCCTAAAGATTTGAAAGTAGATGCAGATGTTCAAATAGTTAAAGTGGATTATTTTGTATTACCATTTATGAATGTTTATGCTATCGGTGGAAAATTAGATGCAGAAGTTAATTTTAATTTAGGGAAAAAAATAGGAAAATTAGAATTGGAAAAAGATATGAAGTTGCCACCAATTAAAGCGGAAGGAAAACTTTATGGTGGAGGGGCTTTAATAGCTGGAGAATACAATAGGATTTTCTCATCGCTTCAATATACATATACAAGAATAGAGATGGATGGAGATGTAGCAACTAAGAGTGCTGAAGTTGCAATGGGAAGACTAGGATATGTAGTTTATCGAAGTAAAGGTTACTCTGTAACACCGTATTTAGGAGCTGGATATCAGAAAACGGATAGTTCGATGTCAGGTCCTATTCCAGATGTTATTCCTGGAGTTAAAGATATGAATTATAGATTTGAAATGGAGCTAGAAAAAGTAACACCGTCAGTTGGAGTTTTCACAGTAATAAATGATAGTTTTACAGTTTTAGTGGATTATTCATTTGGGGATAGAGAGACTTTAGCTATAGATTTAGGGTATAGATTTTAGTTTATAAACAATATACATGTATCACCTAAAGTATAAAAAGTGATGTTTTTATACTTTAGATGTGATATAATCATTTATAAAATAAAAAAAAGGTGATTTATATGACTAAGCATGAAGAGTTGTTGAAGTTATATTATAAAAAACAAAATATAACAGAAGAGTTGGAAAAAAGATTAGCTAATCCATGTACATATAAAACAGAATTAGAGATTTTTCCTATTTCAAAAGAAAAAAGAGTTATGGATCAAAAATTTAATCTGTTCTATTTACCGATAGGGGATATATTACTTTTAGAGGAGAAGATATATAGACAGAGTGCAGAGATTCAAAGATTGTCTATAAATTTACCGATGATAGCAAGAGTTTCTTGTATCAGAGAGATTATGGTTAATGAAATCATAAAGACAAATGGAATAGAGGGAGTAAGAACTACTAAGAAAGATGTCTATGAAAGTATGGATTCGAAAAAGAAAACTAGACTTTCTGGAATTATAAATAAATATAATCAAATAATAGAAAATAATATTGAGAGAATAGACTCTCCAGAAGAGATTAAAGATTTGTATGAATATATATTTTCTCAGGATATTTTGGAAAATCCCGAAAATAGATTGGATGGGAAGTTGTTTAGAAAAGGACGAATCCATATAAGCAACGGATTGAAGACCGTTCATATAGGAGATACATCTGAAGAGATGATTATATCTCATATTACAGATTTGGTTAAATTTATGAATAAAAGTGATATTCAAAGTCTTGTAAAAGCATCGATAGCTCACTATTATTTAGAGTATATTCATCCGTTTTACGATGGGAATGGACGTTTTGGAAGATTGCTATTTTCGATGTATTTGGCAAGAAAAACTGATGTTTTTACAGCACTTTCTCTTTCGTATGCAATATTTTCTGATAAAGATGGATATTCAAAGCTGTTTTTAGATGTTTCAAATCCTAGAAATTGTGGAGAGGTAACATTTTTTGTAAAAGGTATGTTGGAATTTATTTTGAAAGGTCAAGAAAGTATAATAGAGATGCTAAATCAAAATATAGTGAAGTTAGAATTTGCATTTCAGTATATAAAAGATTGTGGTTTAACAGAGATTGAAAGTGAGATTTTATCAATATATGTTCAAGATTATATTTTTGCAGAGAGATCTAATATGAAAGATTCTGAAATTTTAGAGTATTTACCGATAAAAAGTAAATTGACTCTAAAAAAACATCTAGATTCGTTAGTAGATAAAAATTATCTTCAACAGATATCTAAGAGACCTTCTCAACATAGTTTAAGTGAATTCTTGAAAGGTGAGTTTGAATAAGAAGCATAAGAAGATGCGAGGTGAAAAAATGTTTGGGATATCAGAAAATGATTTTTTTGAAATTATTGAAATTTTAAAAAAATATAAAGAAAAGATTGAATGGGTAAAAATATTTGGTTCAAGAGCTCGAGGAGATATGAAAGTAACCTCAGATATAGATTTGGCAGTATATTTTAGAGATGATGAAATTTTACTGAATTTGATAGACGATTTTTACAACTCATCATTAAAATATACAGTGGATGTAATTCAATATAAGTTGAATTCAACTGAAAAAATAAATAGAAATATCGATTTAGATGGGGTTTTGATTTATAAAACGAATGAAAAGGGTGAGGTTACTATGACGGAAAATAAATTAAAGGATAAGTTGAATGATTATCAAAAAGCTCTTTTAAAGTTGAGAGTGGCACTTCAAAAGGATGCTCATTCAGATGAACTTTACTTAGATGGTACAATTCAAAGATTTGAGTTTGTATATGAACTTAGTTGGAAATTAATGAAAAGCTATTTAGAGTTTGAAGGCATAGAAACGAGTAGTCCTAGAACTAGTTTCAGAGAGGCCTTTAAAATAGGTTTGATTTCTGATGCTACAGAGTGGATTAAGTTGATGGAAAATAGAAATAGAACCTCTCATACATATAACGAGGAAACGGCTTGGGATATATATGAAAAAATAAAGACAGAGTATATCTTCGTTTTCAATGAGTTCGAAAAGAAAATTATAGAAAAGATTTAAAGGTTAAGCCTAGTATAAACTGCTAAAGGATGGTGGTGAAATGCTAGGCTTAGTTTGTATGTTAGATGGAAAAGGAATGAAAAAAGGTGTGGCATCTTTAAAAGCTTTCAATCTAGAAAAGGTTAGAGAGGCTGCACTTTTCAATCTTGATTATACTTTAGAAACGATAAGGTTTTGTAGACTTAAAGGCTACATATACAGAGTGTCATCGTCGGTGATTCCTTATCCTGACTGCTGGGAATGGAATAAAGATGAAAAGGTTTTAGAAAAATTAGCTCAGATAAAAAAACAGAGTTCAAAGATTCGGTTGATCATACATCCAGATCAGTTTGTGGTTTTAAATAGTGATTCGGAAAGTGTAATAAAAAACTCTTTGAAAATTTTGAAGAATCAAACCGATTTTGCAAAGTTAGCAGGAATAAGTGATTTAGTTTTACATATTGGAAAAAAAGATGGAATCCAAAAGTTTATCGAGACTTTTAAAACCTTAGATGACTACACAAAAAGTATTTTAGTTTTAGAAAACTGTCACTATTATAAGGTGAATGAGGTTTTAGAACTTTGTGAGAAGATAGAAATTCCAATGGTTTTAGATGTTCATCATGCAAGGGTTACCAAAAGTGAAGAGTATGATATAGAAAGAGTAAAGGCGACCTGGAAAGATAGAAAGCCTCTCGCTCATATCTCTTCTGGAAAAGAGTCTGAGGATGATAAATCTCATGCTGATTACATCTCTGTAGGGGATGTTCAGAGGTTTGAATGGCTCTTCCAAGATTTCGACGTAGAGGTTGAAGCGAAAAAGAAGGAGTTAGCACTTGAAAAGTTAGAAAGAGACCAGAAAAGTTAATTCTGGTCTCTTTTATATTATGTTAAGTAGCTTATGGCAATTTCATTGTGATATTATAAGTAGTTTTTGTAGATCTCTTTTGCTCTTTCAACTTTCTCAGGAGATAACTTTCCTAGAGGCTCTTTACAGAATCCAGCACTTACACCTTGACACTTTAAAAGCTCCTTTAAAGTTTGGAACAGTCCGTTTCCAATAACCGCTTCGATCATATCGTTAGCTTTTCTTTGTAACTCTCTAGCTTCGTCAATCTTTCCTTCTTTTGCAAGAGTGAATATCTTCTTAGCGTTTAATCCATTTACGTTGTATGTACTTCCGATAGCTCCATCAACATTTAAAACAGTTGCAGAAAGTAGCATCTCATCGAACCCAGAGTATAATAGCTTATCAGGGAAAGCGTGTCTTAATCTCTCCATTAAGAAGAAGTTTCCTTCTGTAAACTTAACTCCGATGATGTTCTCGTTTTCGAATAACTCAGCAAATTGAGGAACAGTCATGCTAACTCCAGTTAAAAGTGAGATTGAGTAAAGAATCATCTTGTTGTTAGTTGCGTTTGTAATAGTGTTGTAGTAGTTTTTGATCTCCTCAAAAGTAAACTTATAGTAGAAAGGTGTTACAGCAGAAAGAGCGTCATACCCTAAATCAGTTGCATACTTTCCTAACTCTACAGCTTCATTCAGATCTAAAGATCCAACTTGAGCGATCATAGCGATCTCTCCTTTACACTCATCCATAGCGATTTCGAATATTCTTTTCTTAACCTCAGTAGGTAACATAAAGTTTTCCCCTGTACTTCCACCAACGTATAATCCATCCACTTTCATCTTGTCGATGTTATGTCTAACAGTCTCTCTTATTCCCTTTTCGTCGATGTTTCCATCCTTGTCAAAAGCTATAAGTAGTGCTGAGAAAATTCCTTTTAATCTATCCATAATCAAACAACTCCCCTTTTTTAGTTCTGTACGCTTTCTAGATGTTTCCACCTATGAACGCGTGAACATTTTTTATTTGAGTCTAGAATAATCCTTTTTTTTCGAAAAGTCAACAAAAATTTTATAAATTTTTTAAAAGTTTTTTTTGCAATTAAAAAATCCCTTATTTTACAAGGGATTTAAAAGCGACAATCGGTTTTATAAATTGATGCTCAACAGATTTTCTATTTTTATATAGAGTTTCAAACATAATTTTTCCAGCTGTGTAACCGATAGTTGAGAACTGCTCGTTTATAGAAGCGTATATAACTTCATTTCTAACGTAGTCGTTCACCTCAGGATTTCCAGCTATTCCAACTATTTTGTAGTCATTTTCAGGATGTAGTAGCTCGCTATTTTTCTTTATAATTTCAAGTGTGTATCTATTTGAGAAAATCCCCCTGATATCCTCAGTCAGATATTTTTTTAAAAAATTGTGAGAGTTTAAAATATCTTTTTTCGCTTCGACAACTCTTATGCTCTCTCTTTGAAGAGAAGATGTAAACCCTTTGTAGTACTCCTCAACTGAAACCTTATCCCCAGGGAATTTAAGTACTAATACTCTCTCTTTTCTTCTCAGAACTCCCCTCATAATATCCCCACTGATTTGACCACCCATATAGTAGTTCGCTCCAACGTGTGGGATAGATTCTGAAAGTACATTGTCTAAAGAGAGAAACTTCACACGTTCATTTTCTAGAACTCTTTTCATAATCTCATTTTTTAAGAGTGGGGTGATTATAATCCCAGCAGGTGAAAGATTGTTTAATACCCAATCGAGTTCAGTGATTTGAGATTCAGGGTTATCGATAGAGGTTTCGACAATCTCTATTTTATAACCAAACCCTTTATTTTCACTTTGAAACTCTAAAAGTCCCTTTTTCAGCTCGTCACTGTAGTGGTTAACCACAGATTTTAAAAGAAAAACGTAGATGATTTTCTCGTTTTTACTAGCTAGGGTACTGCTGATATAATTTTTCTCATACCCATAAGCTTCGATAATTTTTAAAATTTTTTCACGTGTCGCAGCTTTAACATTTTCATCGTCATTTAAAACTCTAGAAACTGTTGCTCGACTCACTCCAGCTAATTTTGCAATATCCTCTTGCTTTAGCATAATATGTCCCTCCCTAAATATTCCTGCTTATATTATAAAACATTTTTTCTATTCTACAAAGAAAAATAAAATTGTTATATTTAAAAATAAATATTGACAAAATAGAACATATGGTTTATCATCAAACCATAAAAACATTTATGAACGCGCGAACAAAATTCGGGAGGTAAAAAATGAGTTGGCATTGGTTTAACTGGGTAGTATTGGCATTTTACTTTTTAGCAATGGTTGGAATTGGGGTATATTTTTCAAAGAAGAATAGTTCAACTGAGGATTATTTCACGGCAAGCGGAAGAATTCCATCGTGGGTAACAGCGTGTAGTATATATGCAACTGCACTTTCATCAATATCATTTATAGCTATACCAGCTTCGGTTTTCAAAGGTGGAGCCATTATGGGGATGGCACCATTAGGAATTATTTTAATGGTTATTTGGGCTGCGATTGTGTTTGTACCATTTTTCAGAAGTATAAACGTAACGACAGCATATGAATATTTAGGAAAAAGATTTGACAATGGATTTAGATGGGTAGGAAGTTTATCATTTATTCTGTTCCATCTTATAAGAATGGCTGTGGTACTTTACTTACCAACACTAGCTTTAAAAGAAGCTCTGCCAGGTATAAATCCAACTCTTTTACTAGGAGCGGTTTCATTCCTTTGTGTTGTTTACACATCTATGGGAGGAATTGAAGCTGTAGTTTGGTCGGATGCGATTCAAACTATCATCCTACTTTTAGGAGCATTTTTAATCATCGTTATTGGATATAACGCTGCACCAGATGGTCTTTCAATGGCATTTAAAACTCTTACTGAAAATGGAAAAACTATTCCAGCTTCAGCTTGGAAGTTCTCATTGACTGGAACAACTTTTGTGGGGATTTTATTTGGTGGATTCTTTAATGCTATCTACTCATACGTAGGGTCACAAGATATCGTTCAAAGATATAACACAACTAAAAATGATCACGAAGCAAAGAAAAGTTTATATATGAACGTTCCACTTCTTTGTATCAGTGTGTTGATCTTCTCGGGAATGGGAACAGCACTTTACCTATTCTTCAAATTTAAAGCTGTATTACCTGCAAATATAGATGGAAACGCTATCCTTCCATATTTCGTAATTAACTATATACCTGTTGGATTCTCAGGGGTTATCTTAGCTGCAATCTTTGCTGCTGCTCAATCGACAGTTTCATCGAGCTTAAACTCACTATCGACTTGTGTGACTTCAGATGTAGTAGCTCCTTTAAGAAAAAATCTAACAGATAAGGATAAACTAAATATTGCAAAAGCTGTGAGCTGGGGAGCTGGAATTATCAGTACAATTCTAGCTATCAGATTCTTACAAGCTGGGCAAGGAGATATGTTCTTATACTTCCAAGCTATAACTGGACTATTAGGAGGACCGATAGCTGGTCTGTTCTTAGTTGGAATCTTCAGTAGAAGAGTTGATAGTAGAGCTGCTTGGGTAGGATTCTTAATATCGGTATTAGTGGCTATATATATTGGAAACCCAGCGGGATTAGTTACAAAATTTGTTCCAGGGTACACAAAGCCAGCTGTATTTGAGTTACTGATTGCCTTTATCATAATGGCATCTTGTGTGATACCAGCTTGGTTAGCTTCATTCGTCTTCGGAAAAGCTGAGGATAAAAAGATTGCTGGATTGACATACTTCACATTTAGAAACAAAAAAGCTTCAAAAGAGTCAAAAGAATCAAAAGAAAAGAGTTCATCAATAAAGGCTGATGAAACATCAATTAAGTTCTCATAAGGATTTACAAAAATCCCCAAAATATATTTAAATAAAAAAAGCTGTAGAAACTCATCTTCTACAGCTTTTCTTTTTAGTATTAATAAAGTTTTAGAGATATCGTAGAAACGAAGGCTCCAACGTATGAAACATTAAGAGATAGGTAGTCAGTGATATCATACCCAACTCCAACGTTTGCTCCTATTATGTAGTCTCCACCGATATTTGTGTTAAACTTAGATTTTTTTATAACCTCACCAGTCTCGTTGTCATAGATATAGTTCTCTTTCTCATATCCTTTTACAACTCCAACTCCAAGTGTGAAGTAGAAATCATTCAATTTTTCGAATGGTCTTAAGTACTTTCCAGCAGCTAAAACATATGAATCATTGTCAAAACTATTTTTAAAATATCCAAAGCTAATCCCAAAATCTTCTAGTGGTCTATATTCAAATCCAATTAGGTTAGTGTCGTTGTTGTAGATGTCATTGTCATTAGTATGAGTCGTATAGATACTTCCAATAAGTCTCAATTCAGGTTTAAATATCTTTACTTCAGATACCTCTTTAGCCTCTAAAGGAGCAGCTAAGGTGTTTATCTCTTTCCCGAAAGTTAAACTCCCTAAAACACAAAGTGTTGTCATAAGTTTTGTTACAAATTTAATTCTAATCCCTCCTAGTACAAAAGTTGTTATTTTTTTCACACGTTAAACATGCACTATATTATACATGATAATATGTTAATCGTCTACAAATCTAAAAAGAAATAGCGAGATATATAAAATTACAACTCCTTGACTTTTAACTCTAGTAACTATATTATATTTGTTTTTTACTATATTATTAGTGAACTAGGAGGAGCATTGAAACGTTATATTGGAGCGTTAAATTTTTTATTTATTTTTTTATCAAAACGCCCTGAGAAAACCTCTTCCTCTGCAAGGGAGAGGATGAATCAGGGCAATTTTTTTAGTTTTCAGTACCTTGTGATTCGATGTACCACTTAATAGTTTCAATTGTTGCTCCACCAGTGCTAAGTATGCAGTAAGAATTACTCCAAAATACGGGTTTCCAATAGTAGGCTCTTAAATAATCAGAATGTTTTTTTCTAATTAATCTCGAAGAAACAGTTTTAAATGTATTTACTAATTTAGCGAGTTCCACTTGTGGTGGACATTCGAATAATATATGTAAATGGTCTTCTTCTCCATTCACCTCCAAAACACTACCACCTTTAACACTTAACAATCTTTTTGATATTTCTTTTAGATCTTCTAAAATTTCATTATTAATACATTTTCTACGATATTTTGTAATTACAACTAAATGATATGTTAAGTTATATATAGAATGTCTATTCTTTTTAAATTCTACAGTCATCAATCATTACTCTCCTTTACAACTAATATGAAATGTGATATAATCATACCACATAATTTTAAGTTTGAGGAGGTGTTAACTATGAAGAAATATAATTTAGCTTTTAAATATAGAATATATCCTAA
>NZ_JRJZ01000197.1:0-8500 GCF_000800875.1 Cetobacterium sp. ZWU0022 | reverse complement strand
TCTTTTTAGATAATCAGAAAAATCAATATTTCAGACTGAGTTTTGCAACTACAGATATTCCAGAAATTATAGATGGGGTAAATCGTTTAAAAGAAATTTTCTCATAATCTATATTTTCACAAAACCGATATAAATATTTTAAATAAACTGTAAGAAAGTCTAAATTAAATAAAAAAGGGATACCAAACTTTGATATCCCTTGATTTTATTGACTAAAAAGGCTAATTGGTGCAAAAAGACAAAAAAAACGACGCGAGGCCTTCACTAATATTAAGTAAATTAGGATCTTACTCTCGGCAAAATAGTATTTCTACAGCATTAAGAGAGATGGGGAAAATAGAAAAAACTATTTTTATTCTAGATTACTTATCAAATGAGGAGTTAAGAAGAAAAATTCATAGAGGTTTAAATAAAGGAGAAGCTATGAATGGTTTAGCAAGAGCTATTTTTTTTGGAAAGCAAGGTGAATTGAGAGAAAGGACTATCCAAAACCAACTTCAAAGAGCAAGTACACTTAATATTATTATAAATGCTATTAGTATTTGGAATACAATCTACTTAGAAAAGGCTGTTCAATATTTAAAAACTATTGAAGAGGTTGATGAGGCTTTGTTAAGCAATATATCTCCACTTGCTTGGGAGCATATTAATTTTTTAGGGGAATATAAATTTGATTCAGATTGTACTACTTCTTTAGAATTTTTAAGAGAGCTAAATATAGATTAAAGTATTGAAAATAAAGGGGTCATCAATGGTCAGTAAAATCCTTAGCGTTGTTATTCCGCGTTTTCCTGACGGGACCCCTATTAAAATAAATTTGTTGTCTGGTATTTTTAAAGCTTCCATATAATAATAGTAAGAATCTTCTTGTTGATTTAACTCGTAATACGATTTTGCTAATAAAATATATATTTTAAAAAGATGATTTGGAGTTGTTTCATAATTTTTCAAAAAATTTTCAATATCTAAAATTGTTTGTTCTACATCTATTCCTTTTTTTGCTAATAACCATAATTCTAAGTAATTTCCGTAGATAACTAATTTATTTTCATTACTAGAAACTTCAAAAAGAGAAGCATAAACATTTAAAGCCTTCCGAATTTTTCCTAATTTTGAATAATAAATAATAGCTAACATATTTTTAATTTTAAAAATTAAATCACTATCTTTTGTTATCTTTAAAAGTTTATTAAATACATCTATAGAGTCCTCAAAGTTATTAATTTTATATAAGGAATACGCATAATTATATAAAATTTTAAAATTTATTTCATTTGAATCTTTTAATAATGCAAAAGTATAGTTTTTAACTAAGTCCACAGTTTCCTTAAATTGATCTAAATAGTAATAAATTCTAGTTAATTGTAAAATAATATCAATATTTTCTAATGGTTTATATAAAAATAAAGCTATCTCAAAATACTTTTTAGATAGCTTTATTTCTTTTAGTTTTAAGTAAAATTCTCCTAATAAAACTGCAAATTTTTTCTGATTATTTCCTTTTAATTCTGAAAAATAAATATCAATTTCTAAATCGTTTCTAGTTTTGTCGTTCCCAATCATTTTAGATAATTTTTTTAAAGCTTGTTCTTCTTTTGTTTCAAGTAAAAATTCTACTGTAATTTCATCATTAATATTCTTATTTTTTAAAGCTAAATTAAAATTTTTACAAATTATTTCAGCCGTATTTTTTGTAAGCCCTCTTTTTCCTATTTCAATCATACCTATAAATTGCCTTTTTATTTCAATACTACTCAAATCATTTTGTGTCAATTCATACTTTTTTCTTAAATATACAATTTTTTCTTCTGGGGTTAAAAACATAGGTTATCCCTTCTTCCTAATTTTTTATTTTTTTCTAAATCTACTTTCAATATAATTTATCATAGTTTCTAAATCTTTATCAGAAATATTATCACTATATTTTTCAACCAATTTAAAATATGGTTTTAATCTCTGTTCTTTCTCTCTTTTTTCAAGAGCCTTTATTTTCTTATTTGCTTCTCTAATAACTTTCTGTTTTTGTTGCTTAATTTCTTCTTTTAATTCTGCAATAGTTTTTTTCTTTTTTTGCTCATTAAAATTATTTTCAATCATTCGTAATTTCTCCCTTTTTACTTTTATTAATCTAAGTATAGTATTAATGTTTACAAGTGTCAATAGTATCTGATATAATTATGGGTGAAAATTACTAAGGCAAGTTTACTACTTTTGCCGTCAAAAACTTCGTTTTAGTCGTCAAAGTAGAACTTGTAAAGGTGGGGCATAGCCCCCCTTTAATCCCCCCATTAAGTTAAATAAAAACTCCCCTATAAAAATGGGTACTTTTTATTTAACTTTTAAAGGAGTTGAAAAGATGAAAAAATTAACAGTAAGACTTGATGAAGATGATTACAATTTATTAGTAGAACAATGCAAAGTTTTGGAGTGTACTCAAAACCAATTTTTTAGAGAACTTTTAAGAAAAAATTTGGCTACAGATATTGAAGAATATAACACAACATTAAAGGAGATTTTTAGAACTCTAAAAATAGCTTCAAATAACCTTAATCAAATAGCTAAAAAAAGTCATTATTCTGATGATGTAGAAGCTATAAAAAAGGAGCTGAATGAGCTATGGCAATCCTTAAAGGAATAGGTAATCCAAGTTCCAAAAGTGGTGGAGCTAAATCTGCTTTAGAATATGTGGGGGAAAAAGCGGATTTAACAAAAGGAATTTATTGTTCTAATGATTGGAAAGAAGCCTTTAATGATTTTCAAACCACTAAAGAGTTTTATAATAAAGAAAATGGGCGTCAATATCTTCATTATGTCCAATCTTTTAAAGAAGGAGAAGTTACTCCTGAAGAAGCTCTTGAACTTACAGAAAAATTTTGTAATAAAATCATAAAAGATAACGAGGTTTTTTTAGCAGTTCATACAGACCAAAAACATATTCATTGTCATATGATTGTTAATTCAGTTTCTTATGTTGACGGACATAAATTCCAATGCTCAAGAAATGATTTAGAAAAATGGAAAGAAATTTCTAATGAAATTAACAAAGATTATGGATTAGAAATACCTCAAAAAACAACTGAACAAGGTAAAATTATTGCTTGGAAAAAAGAACAATATATGGCTCTTAAAAAATCTTTAGAAAATAAAGAAGTTCCAAACGATAGTTTAAATCTTGTTAATTCAATTTTAGAAATATCTAAGTGCTGCCAAAATAAAAATGAGTTTATTGAAAAAATGGATTCAAAAGGTTATCAAGTAGATTGGCAAGATCATAAAAAAAATATTACTTTCACAGTTTCAGAAAATATTTTAACTGGAAAGAAAAATAAGTTTAGATTAAATACTTTAGGTAAAACTTTTAATCATGAAATATTGAGTAAGGAGGGGTTAGAAAATGAATTTTCTAAAACAAGAAAGCAATATGAAAGACCAGAGTTATCAAGAGTTAATACAGGAAAACAACCAATTGAAAGAACTACTAATGAACTATCAGAACACCAACAGGAAACAGGATTTAGAACTAAAGTTGATGATAGAGCAATACAACAAAATGGAATCATCACTAGAGAAAGCTTTAGAGAAAGTTTTGGACTTAGAAGAGTCAATACCCTTGATGATAAAAGACATGAAAGAGAGTCAAAGCGATTGGCTGAAGAAAGCGAACGAGAACTTAAATCAAGAAATGAACAACAACAAAGAAGCTCTAATAAAATCAAACGAAAACCTAATGACAGAGGCTTCGACATTACTGACTAATATTTCTAACCTAGAAACAAAAATTAAAGATAATACTAAAGTTCTAGATAATGCAAACACTATTGTTACTAACTTTAACACTGAAAGTAAAAATGTTTTGGAAAATATCAGAGATAAATATCGAGAAAACTTTTGGAAAAATCTTTTAAAAGTTGGAGGGATTAGTTTTATTCTTAATGGAGTAATTATTGGTTTTTTCTTATGGGTAACAAATCTTAATTATAACAAAAAATTAATAGTTAGAGAGAGTCAAATTTATGAAAAGCTTATGCAAATAGACAGAATTCAGAGGGGAGAAGCAAAGTTTTATTTTGATAAAAAAGATAACGCTTTATACATCCAAGACGCAGAAAAAAGAAACGTTCCTCAAAAGTTGGAAGATGAAACAACTTATTTGATTGGATTTTGGCAAACAATTTGGAATAACTTATTTAAATAAAAATAAATAAAGAGCTAGAAGTTAAAAACTAGCTCTTTTAGTTCTATCGTTTATATTATAGGTTAACAACCTATTAAATTAGAGTAGGATCTTCTAAATCTGATAAGTAAACCTCAGCATTTATTTGATAAATTCCATTTCTATTTTCATATAAATCATTTCTTGTAGATTTTGGTGGCTGCTCATAAAACTTAGGTTTCCCAAGAAAAAATGTTCCTTGTTCCCTTAATGTGATTCTCTTTATTTCTTTTTCATCATCTCTTAATTTTGCTCTAAAGTCACAAGAAGATAATCTTATAATTGCTAGTTTTGCATTATATTTTTCTTGTTGTTTTTTTAATTGTTCACGAAGATTTTTTATTTCAAGATCTATTTGACTTTGAGGAACTTTACTTTCCATTAATTCGTTATGTAATTTTTTTAGTTCTCTTCCTGCATAATCATCATAAGTTAATATTTTTTTAGAATATGCTTTGTTTATGTATGTGGTTACACTTTTTACATTTTTATACAAAATTGGTGGTATAAAAATTTTAGGTAATTTATCTTTACCAGTTATTTCTTTGTACTGCTTTCCCAACTCAACAAGATTTTGACATAAACTATTAAAAAAATTTTCATCTGAAACTAGATAAGAATTTCTTTTATAAGTTTGCCTTAAGTGAATAGTACTTACAGAATCAATAATTTCACTGGATTCTATGATCTCTTCAATTATTTTGTATGCTTGGAAAAAAATTCTTCCTTCTGGAGTTGATTTTGTAAAAGGCATTCTCATAAAAACCTCCGAAAATATTTATTCTTAGACCATTTTTTTATATTATAGGCTATTAGCCTATAATATAAAAAAATCAGAAAAATGTCAATTACTAATTTTATAACTTCTCCGATTGAATTTTTTTTAATAATTTTGAAGAAGTTTTTAGATAAAAAATCAAATACCTTATTCTTCTTAAAATCGATTTTAAGGCCCTTTGTGTTTTCAAGTCATATATTTTAACATAAAATCTATTGAAATCTTAAATTTAGCTATTTAAAGCGGTTTAAATTATATAAAAAAGGATTAACTCATTGTAAAAGTTAATCCTTTTTTAATTTATTGTTATAATTTCAAATTTTATAACTTTTATTTTTTTTTGATTTTTTATATATAGATCAATATTATTTGTTCGTTCATCTCTTATAAACCATGTTTCAGGATAGTAAGTATTATCTTCAGCTAATCCCAAGTGTAAAATATGATTAGAATTGTCTTTGTAAATTATATATTTTGATTTTAACTCACAATTTTCAATTAAAGTTTTGTTAAACTCGATAATAAAATCTGTTTCGTTTAACGATAATAAATCTATTATTCTTGTAAAATTAATTATTCTTGTTTCTACAATTTTAAATTTTTTATCTTTTTGTAATTTTTCTAAAGTTAATTTTCTATTTTTAATTTTTGAATAAATAAGTTCTGCTGGAAATGTTGAATAACTTGTATATTGGAATCCTAATAAATGCTTTAATCTTTTTTTAGCAATTTGGAACTCAATTATTTCACCAGTTTCTAATGTTATTTTAAATTTTTTTCCCTTTAGATGTTTTTCATATTCCAATATAATTTTTCTTAGCATTATCAAGATCCTCTCTAAAAAATTTAATAGATATGAAAAAAAGTCATAGATTTTATACTACGACTTTTTTTCATAATAAAATTATATTTTATTTTGTGGTAGTAGTCAATTATTAATAAATAATAATCAAACTTTAATTCTTGTTTTTTTATTGTCCCCAAGAGAAAGGAAAGGCTACCAACTCCTCTTTGTTAACGTACAAAACACGGATAACAATAGAATTGTTATCAATTTTATTATAATCTTTTTTTCAAAAAAAATCAAGAGCCTTTTCTTTAAAAGAATCTTTTATTCTTTAAATAATCTTTAAAAGATTTAGACTTCATCTAGATATTGATTTTATTGGCTTAGAATACTATAACTTACTACAACCTGTAACACTGCTTACTACAACCTGTAACATTACTTACTACAACCTGTAACATTACTTACTACATTTTGTAACATTCCTTACTACAACCTGTAACATTACTTACTACATTTTGTAACACAACTTACTACAAAAAATTGACTTGCGATAAATAATGTGGTATATCTTATTTATAAAGGCTTTTCAGAGAATCTTACTACATTTTGTAACATTTTATTTTTGGAGGGAAAATGGGGAAAGAAATTATCAAATATCACAATGATATGAATAAAGTTAGTTTTGCTGGATTCAAAGAAAAAGAATTAGATTTATTTTTTTCAATTTGTCAAAAAATGAAAGATAAAGGAACTAATGAAATCGTTTTTTCTTTTTCAGATCTTAGAAAATTATCTCAATATTCAAACCGAAGTATTGAAAGATTTTATTCTGATTTAGATCGAGTATATAAAAAAATGTTAGAATTAAATTTAAAATATGAGGATGAAAAAGAAATAAGACGTTTTGTTTTATTTAGTAGATATATTATAAAAAAAGATGAACAAATAATTATAATAAAAGCTAGTGAAGATTTTGAATATATTTTAAATAAACTTATAGGAACATTTACAAAATTTGATTTAGTAGATTTTGTGAGTTTAAAAAGTGTTTATTCAAAAAATATGTTTAAATTGTTAAAACAATGGGAGAGCAAAAAAAACGTGAAATACGAGGTCCAAGTATTAAGAGAAATATTAGGTGTTCCAAGTAAGTATACAACATCAAATTTTAATGACAGAGTATTAAAGCCTATTATGGATGAACTTCCAAAATATTTTAATGATTTATGTTTAGAAAAATTAAAAACTGGAAAAAAGGTAACTCATTTAAAATTTACATGGAGTAGTAGAAAAGAAGAGATAAAAGAAGTTGAAAAAATTGAAGTTGAAATATCTGAAAAATTAGATAAAGTCATCAAAAAAGGAGTAAAAAACAGATTTTTAGCAAAATTATTAACAGTTAATAATATTGAAGAATTATTGAAAACGTTTGAAGAAAATGACCTTATAAAAGGGCTTTTATGGGCTTACAAAGAGGTTAGGCAAGATATAAGTAGCCTTGAATATTTAATAAAAACTATAAAAACTGGAATGGAAAAAAAAGAGAAAAAAATTATAGTTAAACCAACAGAAAAAATTGAAGATATTTTTGATAAAACATTTGAAGAAATTTCTTTAAATTTTGAAGAGGAAACTATAAAAAATAAGACGCAAGAAATAGAAATTTCAATTATTAAAGAAAAAGTTACAATAGAGCAGTATGAAGAATTATATAAAAAATATTTAGAAGAAAATAATACAACACACAATCCATTTATTAGAAAAGCTTTTGATATATCTAATAAAAATAAATATGAAATTATAGAAAATAATAATGATA
The DNA here is from genome assembly GCF_000800875.1 of Cetobacterium sp. ZWU0022. Classification (NCBI taxonomy): domain Bacteria; kingdom Fusobacteriati; phylum Fusobacteriota; class Fusobacteriia; order Fusobacteriales; family Fusobacteriaceae; genus Cetobacterium; species Cetobacterium sp. ZWU0022. Next base: position 900 of record NZ_JRJZ01000197.1, on the reverse strand, counting down.
AAAATCCACCATTCCCACCTATAGAGGAATTATCTGAAAAATCTCAAGTTGAAGCTAAAGAATATGCAAGAAAAAGAGATCTTAAGGAACAATATATGAATGAAATTCATGAAATAACAAAAGAGATTAGAAAATATATAGCTGAACAAAAATTAGAAATAAGAAGGCTTTCTTCAAATATTCTTTCTAGAAAGATAAACCAAAAGAAAATAAATCAATACCAGGAAGAAAATGAGTTTTTAGAACAATTAGTTTGTGAGTTTGGAATGTGGGGAGTTCATCTAACTACCTATACAGGTTATGAATTACTGGGAGAAGTTGAACAAAAATTTAATGAAAGTATTGCTGAAACTGTAGAAATATTCAATCTAATTTTTGAAAGAATGGAAATAGAAAAAAGATTAGATAAAGAATTTTTTGAGAATATGATAGCTGATTGCATTGATACTAAGTATTCATCAGTTGAAAGTATACCTACTTCGGAACTTAAGAAAAGATTTTCTCTATCAGATATTTCTGAAGATAAATTATTATCAAAAACTGGTAAAAAATTAGTAGGTGGGGCTTTAATTTCTAGATTGGAAAAAATAGCTAAAGAAGAAAAAATAGAGATAGAATATAAGGGGAAAATTATTATATAAAATTAAAGAATATTAAATAAAATAGGGAACATTGCACAGTTCTCTATTTTTTTAAAAAAACTCTTAATAGGAAGTTGTTTTTATAGATTTTATTACTAAAAAAAAGGCTACTTCCTAACAAGTAGCCTTTGATTTTATTGAGAAGAATGCAAATTTGGTGCCCAAGGACAAAAACGACATGAATCCTTAATAATTTATCGAGTCTTCTTCAAATTTTGTGTAAACTCTAAAAATTAAGAGTAATATTTTATATTTTTTA
>NZ_JRJZ01000067.1:0-2834 GCF_000800875.1 Cetobacterium sp. ZWU0022 | reverse complement strand
TAATATTTAATTTACGCCGGCATATTTCCGGCGTATTTTTTTTATTAAAACTCTTTTAAAATTAGGGGAAAGTAATAATTAAAATTATTTTTTCCGGCGTATTTCAAATGGAAAAGTTATAAAGTAGATTTGTGAAAAGATAAATTTTCATAAAAACTTAAAATTTAATGAAATTGAGGGTCTTAACGTTGTTATTCCGCGTTTTCCTGATGGGACCCCTAATTAGAATATTTAATTCTCTTAACTACTTCTTCTATTTTGAAGTATAACAAGTAGCTGGGCCTTTACCTATTTTTTTAATTAGGTTTTTATTTTGTAAATCTTTTAGAATCTCTCTTACTCTTCTATCACTTAAATTTAAAATTTCAGAAATCTCTTTTGTTGTTGCAGTTTCTTTCTTTTCTAAAAATTCTAAGATTTGATTATCGTATCTATTAAAACTTTCTATATTTTTACCTAGTTTTGTTAATTGTTCAACTGTTGGAAGTTCTTTAGCTAATTCAGCAGGTAAAGATAATTTGTATTCTGAAACTCCTATTGGCTTAGAGTTATCCCTTAAAGCATATTCTGCAATGGTTGTATTTTTATCCTTACATAAAATTATTCCAATACTTTTATTATCATCTTTATGCTTTAATAAATCATCTACAGCAGATAGATAAAAATTCATTTTTCCAGCATATTCAGGTTTAAATTTACCGGTTTTCAATTCAATAACTATGTAAGAACGAAGCTTTAGGTGATAAAAAAGTAAATCTATATAAAAATCTTCACCACCAACTTCTAAATGGTATTGCCTTCCAACATAGGCAAATCCTTTTCCTAATTCTAATAGAAATTTAGTTATGTTTTCAACCAAAGAATCCTCAAGTTCCTTTTCTAAATAACTTTCAGAAAGATTAAGAAAATCAAAAATATATGGATCTTTTAATGTTTCAGCAGCAAGTTCACTATTTTTATCTGGAAGAGTTTGAGAAAAATTATGAGTTTTTCCCTCTAAAAGCATTCTTTCATAAAGATTACTTTCTATCTGGTGGACCATTACATTACGTGACCAACCATTTTCAATAGCCTTTTTAGCATACCACTCTCTTTTTTCTAATGGAACTTTATCTAATAGGGCCTGATTGTGGTACCAACTTAATTGTGCAAGTATCTCCTGCATAATTTCCGCCGAATAGCTTTCAGCAAAAAGCCTCATATACCTAAGGTTTCTAAGAGATAGTCCTTTCATATTAGGAAACTCTTTTCTTAAATCTTCCGCCAGATTTTCTATAATTTTACTTCCCCATCCCTTTTGTGATTGGTTTTTAAGAATAATTTTTCCAATTTCATAATATAAAAATATAAGTTCTTTATTAACAGATAAAATTGCTCGATTTTGAGAGATTTTAATTTTATTTTTAAGTTCTTCTAATAGTGATATATATTCCATTTAGTTCTCCTATTTGAATTTTATTTATTATATTTTACTATAACTTGTAAAGATAATCTAGAGTATAGCTATGATAGGGGACTAGGTGTCTCCCATCTAGTTCTTTTTTTTATTAAAAGTTTTTACTATTTAAATACCCTTAAAGACTATTAAAGACTATTAGAGAAAAATCGACCCCATTTTAGCCCAACAAAATCAATGGTCGAAAGTGGGTCGCATAAAATTATAAGGTGTAAATTGTAGTGATATAATATGTAAATTGTAGTAGCTATAATATGCAAATTGTAGTGGATATAATATGTAAATTGTAGTGAAATTTATAATATGTTTTTATATTTTAAGCATATTATGTTATAATGAATTATCATAATAATTTTGAGGTGAAAAATGGGGAAAATTGGATTCAATAAACAGTTGAATAGATTGCCAATATATTTTGAAAAAGAGATCTTTGTAAACGCTTTTGGGTGGTTATTAAAAGAGTTTAATAAATGGAATAAAGGCCTTGAGATAAAAGAGAGAGTTATCACAATAAAAAAACGTGAGATATGGGAAGCTTCAACAACTAGACCCTACACAAAAGAGGAGTTCAGTGAGTTTATTCGTGGATTGACGGTTTCAAAAAGATATGAGATTGACAAAGAAAAAGGTTATGGGATATCTGGAAGTGTTTTTGTAACTCAGGAGATTGATGATGAGACTCTGAAAATAGAGATACCATCGCTATTTATTCCATTTCTTTTCTATAAACATGATATCCACATAATAGATAAAGCGAAGAAAAAGGAGCCTTTAACAGTTAAAGAGCTAGACTATTGGGATAATGAGTTAAAACATAAAAAGCAGGAGATACTGCTATTAGAAGATGCAGAGTTAAAAGGGATAAATGGAAAATATGCTAAAAGATTGTATATGTTATTGAAACAGTTTGAAAGCACTGGTTATTTTATCATGGAGATAGAGCAATTTCGTGATGTGTTAGAAGTTCCTAAGGCATATACATTAGGTCAAATGAATCAACAAATTATTTTAAAAGCTAAAGCTGAGTTAGAAAAGAAAAAGATATATAGATTCCCTGAAGATGTGAAGGGAAAGGGGCGTAGAAAGATAGAAAAGATAGAGATTTATTTCTCTATTTTTGAAGCTGAGACAACTAAAAAGAAAAAGCTTGAACTGACTTTAGAAGAGGAAGTAGAAGCGAGAGAGATTCTTCAAAAGCAAGGGATTGGCTACGAGATTTTGAATGAACAAAAGAGAAAATCTCCAAGCGTTTATGTAAAGACCTTGAAGGCTGTGTTGAAGAAATAGAGAATTTAGTAGAAGTAGTCTATTAAGGATGATTCGGTTCACTACCACGAAGTTTTGTCAAAAATATTATTATATCTATTTATAGTTTATA
>NZ_JRJZ01000137.1:0-966 GCF_000800875.1 Cetobacterium sp. ZWU0022 | reverse complement strand
AGGAGGAAGAACGGTAGCTTCTGGAGTTGTTGCAGAAATTACTAAGTAATCTTACTTAAAGATAATATATTGAGAGAGTTAAGTTAAATCTTAACTCTCTTTTTTATTTTTTCATTTATAAAAATATGATATAATATGAAAAAATAGAAAGGACAACATATGGTAGTTGATTTTACAAATATTATAGAGACATTTGAAACCATAAGTTTTATAGGAATAATATTAATTTGGATGTCTTTTTTAATTGGATTGAAATTTCCTGATTGGGATTTTAAATTGAAAATAAAGCATAGAAATATATTAACACATAGTCCAATAATTCTTTGGATAATGATATATTTTTATAATACTCAAAAAGATGTTGAAGTATTTAGGTTTGCAATTATGGGATTTGCTTTAGCAATAGGTTTACATATGATTTTTGATTTTTTCCCGAAAGGGTGGTCAAGAGGTGCATTAATATATTTTCCATATTTAAAACTTGGATTAGGAGTTAAAGGAAGTAAAGGATTTATATTTTCTACAAGTATTTACTGTATATTTTTAGCAATAAAATATTCAAAACATTATCTAGAGGTGATTATATTAACATTCTTAGGAGTGTACACTATTATTAAAAATATAAAAAAAGAAGAGAAGTTTTTTAGACCCTTTAGCTTTTTTGCAACGACATGTGTATTTTTAAGTGCAGTAAAATATGATGAAATAAGTGGAAGTATAGGAATTGTTGTACACTTTATTTTGGAAAAAATAAAAATCCTGTTTTAGTACATCAAAATTGAAATAAATCCTGTAGCTTAACTTGACAAAACAGCTTGAATTTTAATATAATTTAACTAAATAAAAGGATTGAGAGGAGAAAAAATGAGAGACATAAAATTTTTAGTAGAGCAAGCTACTAAAATCAGAAAAGACATTGTTCAAATGATTTGTAAATCTAAGTCAGGACATCCAGGAGGATCATTA
>NZ_JRJZ01000062.1:0-1261 GCF_000800875.1 Cetobacterium sp. ZWU0022 | reverse complement strand
TAGACAAGCAGCTGTAGATTATAACTCAGCAGTATTAAATTACTATGTAGCATTTGAAACGTACAGATCATCACTTATTTAATATTAGGAGGAAACATGAAGAAGGGATTATTCATATTATCAGCAGCAGCGATGTTAATAACTGCATGTGGAAAAAAAGAGGAAGCAGTAGTAGAAAAACCAAAAAAACCAGTAGTAGTAACAAAAATAGTTAAAGAAGAAGTAGCGGATGTGTATACGACAGATGGAAGCTTAGTTCCACAAGAAAAAGTTAATCATACACTAGATACTCAAGGTACGGTAGCAGTTGTACTAAAGAAGAACGGAGATTTTGTTAACAAGGGTGAGGTTATAGTAAGATTTACAGATGCTAAAGTTCAATCAAGTTTTGAGGCAGCTAAATTTAATTTACAATCAACAAAAAATAACTATGAAAAATTTAATAAGCTTTACGAAAAGCAAATGGTGTCACAACTTGAATTTTTAAGTTATAGAGATGCCTATACAAATGCGGTAGCGGATTATGCATCGAAAGAATCTAATTTTAATAAATTAACAAGAAGATCTGAGATAACAGGATTAGTAGGAAATCTAAATCTTAAATCAGGGAATATAGTAGAAGCGAATTCAACAGTATTTACAGTTGTAGATGAGAACATGATGGAGATAACTGTAGACTTCCCAGGATACTGGCTGAGCAGTGTAAAAGAGGGTTCACCAGTAACTTTAATGGTATCTGATTTAGGTGGGAAAGAGTTTGATGGAAAGATTAAATCAATCAATCCAATAGCAGACTCTGAAACAAAGAAATTCCCAGTAAAATTATCGGTAGATAATAAATCAAAAGAATTAAAAGATGGAATGTATACAAAAGTAGTTATACCTACAGAAAAAAGAGAGAGCTTAGTTGTTCCACAAGAATCTGTATTTATAAGAGATTTATTAAGTTATGTTTATAAAATAGAGAATGGAAAAGTAAAAAGAGTAGAGGTAAAAACAGGGGCTACTGTAAAACCAAACATTGAAATTATATCAAAAGAGTTGCAAGTGGGAGATTTGATTGTAGCTGATGGTATATTTGGATTAGCTGATGGAGACGAAGTTACAATAAATAACGAAACAAAATAGAAATTGAAGAGGTGAAATATATATGTCATTAGCAGGTATTGCTATACGTAGACCAGTTGCAACGGTAATGGTGATGGTTTCGATGGTATTCTTAGGGATTGTTTCAATGTTATCAATGAAATCTGAACTGCTT
>NZ_JRJZ01000066.1:0-709 GCF_000800875.1 Cetobacterium sp. ZWU0022 | reverse complement strand
ATTTACTTCTACACCATTTGGGAAGTATGGTTTCATCTCTTCTAATGCTATTTTAGCATTGTCAGTTATAGATAAGATATTTCCATCTGTTGATTTCTCAATAACTAACATTACTGATAGTTTTTCGTTAAGTTTAGTTATTTCAGTTTGATCTTCAGTAGTCAATACCACATTAGCAATATCTTTTAATCTAACTGTTTTACCATCACTTCTGATAATCATATTTTCAAACTCATCTAAGTAATTAAACTCTCCCATAAATCTTATTACAACATCTTTCCCACCAGTTTTAATAACTCCTAATGGAATGTTTACAGAAGATGTCTTTATTAAATCATATAACTCGTTTGGTGTTAAGCTATATGAGGATAGTTTGTTTGAATCAAATTGGATTTCTATTATTTTTTTTGGTGCACCAATAATGTCGACTTTTCCAACACCCATAATTTTTTCAAATCTTGGAGTCATAAACTCATTAACAAATGATGTCAATTCTAAGAAGTTAGGACTAGATATGCTTAGCATCATGGCTGTGTTTCCTGAACCAGCAGATAATTTTTGAGTCACTGGTTTTGAAGCATCATCTGGCAGTTCTCCAGAGATTGCATCAATTTCTCTTTGAACATCCCCTCTTTTTAAATCTATATTTACACCATAATCAAACTCTATACTTACAGTTGATCTTTCAAATGCTGATGTTGATGTTATC
>NZ_JRJZ01000143.1:0-36676 GCF_000800875.1 Cetobacterium sp. ZWU0022 | reverse complement strand
AACTATTATACCTCAAAGGATTGGAGTAGTTTCAATAAATTTTAAGTTAACAGAAACAAAATTATTTCTGGGGTGGTTTATGAAACAAAAATTAATAGCTTTATTTTTCATATTTTACATCACGTCTTTTGCTTCAACGTCTTCACTTTATAGATCGTTAGAATTAAAAGATAAAATGACATATGATGTTTTTAAAAATGCTGTAAAAGGCGCTTCTAAAATTAAAGGAAACAAATCCCAATACTTAACAGTTATCGATTTTACTAAACCATCTACTGAACCAAGATTCTTTGTTATGGATTTAAAAAAGAAAAAACTTCTTTACTACACTTATGTTTCACATGGAAAAAATAGTGGAAAAGTTTTAGCTACTAAATTTTCTAATGCACCAAACTCTTTCCAAAGTTCTTTAGGTTTCTTTGTTACTGACAGCAAACCATACTTTGGAAACTTTGGCTATTCATTAAGACTAAAAGGATTAGAAAATAGATTTAATTCAAATGCATACGATAGAGCAATCGTTATCCACGGAGCTGACTATGCTTCTAAAACATATATTGATCAAATGGGATTTTTAGGTCGAACTTTGGGTTGTCCTGCTATTCCTACAGAACTTTCTAAGGAAGTTATTGATCTTTTATCAGATAACTCTATTGTATTCATTGCTGGAAACGATACTAAATATCAAAAAGAAAGTCGTTTTATAAATTAATAAAAAACAACAAAAGGAGGCTATTTTGCCTCCTTTTAAATTAGTACTGCTCAATCTCTTTTATCCACGAATTTTCCGATTTCATAAAATTTTCTATCTCTACTTCTGCACCTTTATTTAAACTAAATTTAACAATCCCCTCTTTTATTTGTCCATCACTTTCAATTATAAATTTATGTTGCTTTCCTTTAAGTTCTATCACAGTTTTCCGATTTTTACTTATTTTCTTATCCTTTTCTCCTGCTATTTTTAAAACTATATTTTTACTTTCAGCTTTATCTTCATAAATATTATTAAAAATCAAAGTATGTTCTTGTCCGCTAACGTATAAAAAATAACTTATTAAAACTAAAGAAAAGAAAAAAGATATCAATACAACTATTCTTCTCATACCTCTCCTCCTTTTCTTTCCTTCTCTCTTCTCCACTCATGCATAACTAAAACCAAAGCGATTATTCCGTAAGATATAAACACTCTAAAGTATTCTCCTATCTGGGCTGATCCCATAAGTTCCTTTCCTGCTACCGGAGATATTATAAAGAGTAAATGAAATAAAATTATTCCCGTTATTGCATTTGGAATACTTGCTTTTACTGCAGATGCTCCACCTATTAAAAGAGCTGCTATTGAAAACATCCCTATCTGTTCATGGCTATTATAAGTATTCATCGTACCTATATTTTGTAAGTAAATTATCTGTCCAAAACCAGCTAAAACTGTAGATATAACAATGGCTAAAACTCTTGTTCTTTCAACATTTATTCCAGCAGCTCTAGCTATATCCATATTTTGTCCAACTGCTCTCATATCTTGCCCTAACTTCGTTTTTCTAAACCAAACTATGAACAAACATAATAAAATAACAATTAGAAATGTTGCAACAGGGATTTTTTGTCCGAATATATTTACTTCTAAAAGTGCATCTAAACCTCTTCTAACACCTTGTAAATCAATTGCATTTCTTATTCCACTTCCTCTTGATAATATCAACTTTGGATTTGAAATCTTTATGACACTTCCCATGCCATATAAAACTAATAATTGATATACTCCATTCATAAATAAACCTAATATCATTGAAGTTATCATCTCTTTTCCTTTAGCTTTATTCAAAATATTTCCACTAAAATATCCTAATAATACCGCTATTGGAGTTGATAAAATCATAGCTAAAAATACTCCTTGATAACCCACAACTCTCCATTCTGTTATGAAAATTAAAGCTATCTGTCCTGCCATTGCACCAAGTACAATTCCAAAATTTAATCCCATTCCTGCTATTATTGGAATTAACAGCGATAAAACTAAAAATAGATTTCTATCTAATCTCAATATCATCTCTTGAACAAGATAGTGAGGAGTTAGCTTTGATACTGGAACTATTAAAATTAAAAAAATTAAAATAAATAGTGGTACTATATTTTTTTGTATAAACTTTTGTACTTTATCCATTAATTACTCCCCCCTTTTCTTGTCAATGCATATATGATCATTCCATTTGAGATTATAACTCTAATTGTTTCAGACATATCTGTTTTTATAACTCCACTTATCACTACAGGAGTCATTGTTATTACACCTTGGAATAAAATCGTTCCAATCATTACATTAAAAATTGTAGCTTTTTTTATTGATGCTCCTCCTATCAAAATAGCTGCAATAGCTGGAAAGGCCATATAAAATGGTGCTAAATAAAGCTGGATAAATCCAAAACTTTGTTGATAAACTATTATTCCTATTGCTGCTATAACTGTTGACATAATTACTGAGTTTATTCTTGTTTTGTCAATATCAACTCCTATAGATTTTGCGAATCTCTCATTTGAACCCACAGCTTTCATTGCTAATCCTTTTTTAGTTTTAAAAAACTCTTTAACTAATAATGCTAAGAGTAAAAAAAATAAAATCTCACCTATATAGCTAGAATTAGGAAAATATGGCAATATCTTTCCCAAAATTTTGCTCCAATATCCCTCTACACTTATAGTTGTTCTTAGTCCCTCTCCACCATAAGCCCATATCATATCGGGTTTTTTAAATGGAAGTATCAACCACATAATACACATAAATGCAACTGATGAAAATCCGACATAAGTCGCTATCATCATCTCTCCGCCTTTTACCCTATTTAATATTTTCCCATAACCATATCCAAAGATAACTGATATTGGAACTGATATCAATATAGCTCCTAAGAATCCAAAAATTCCAGTTAAACCTAACTCAATACTTATAACTGCTCCTAGTAATCCAGCCTCTATTCCTAATGGCATTCCAAAATTCAATCCTGTTCCACCTTGAATCATCGGAATCAACGACAAAACTAAAATTATATTCATACCAACTCTTATCAATGTATCTTGAAATGCAGATTTTAAATTTACACCTACGAATGGAGCTAAAATATATAATGATAATAAAAATAACGCTATAATTATCCTTGGTAGTCCTATACTACTAATTTTTTTTATCATTTTTCCCTCCTTTCACTCCTGTCATAAGTTTTCCAAATTGTAATATATCCTCATCTGAAGATAATATCCCCGCAATCTCACCCTCTGTCACAATAGCCACTCTATCGCAAACACTTCTTAGTTCCTCCAACTCTGATGATGTTAAAATTATGGTCATCCCACTCGCTCTGTTATACTCTTTAAGCGTTTCTAAAACTATTTTTTTAGCACCTATATCTATTCCTCGTGTCGGTTCTGAAATAAACAAAAGTTCTGGATTTATTGTAAACGCTTTGGCTAAACAAACTTTTTGTTGATTACCACCACTTAATTCTCCAACTTTTTGATGGCTACCTACACATTTAATTTCTAATTTATCTATATATTTTTTTGCATTCTCCTCTATCTTTTCACTATCGATACTTTTGAACAAACCAAAATATCTTCTTTTTAGAAACTCCTCTTTTATATAAATTGATGGATAAGCTATATTCAAATCTATCTCTTCATCTAATATCAAACCAACCTCTTTCCTATCTTCTGAAACAAAATATAATCCCTTCTCTAAAATCGATTTTGGATTTTTTAAATTCAATACCTCTCCTTTATATCTAACCTCACCTCGAGCCTCATACAGTCCCATTACACCATTCGCAACTCCGACTTTCCCTTGCCCTGCCATACCACCGAGACCTAATATCTCTCCTTTTTTTACTTTTAAATTTAAATTTTTAACTTTTTCTCCAGGCATATTAACCCACAAATTTTTTATATCTAAAACTATCTCCGATTCCATATCAACTTTTACTTCTTTTTTCTCTTTTTTTCCAATATCTCTTCCAATCATAAGTTTAGTAATTTCATCTACGTCCGTTTTTGATGTTTCTAGTTCACTCATCATTATTCCATCTCTTAATACTATTACTCTATCTGAAACCTCCATTATCTCATCCAATCTATGAGTTATAAATATTATTGCAATTCCTTCACTTGCAAGCCTCTTCATAGTTTTTAACAAAATCTCCGCTTCTTTTTCTGTTAGAACTGCTGTTGGTTCATCTAAAACCAATAATTTCGTATTCTCTCTTTCTATCTCCCTTGCTATCTCAGTAAACTGCATGTGTGCCACTGGCATATCTTCAATTTTAGTTTCAACATCCAAATCTATTCCTAAATGTGAAATTGCTACTTTAGCTCGCGCTTTATCCTTTTCAATATTTATTTTGCTTATTCTATCTCCAAAAACTTCTTTTAAATATGATTTTTCTAAACTTTCTCTATTTAAAACAATATTTTCTGAAGCCTTAAATCCTGGAATTAAAGAGAATTCTTGATGAACCATTCCTATTCCCGCATTTAAAGCATCAAAAGAACTTTTGAACTGAACTTTCTTACCTTGGAAAAACATATCTCCATTGTATCCACCAGTTTCTGTAATAACGGACATTCCAAAAATTATCTTCATCAATGTCGATTTACCCGCCCCATTTTCACCTACTAATCCTACAATTTCACCCTCTTTTATTGTAAAATTTATATGCTTTAAAACGGCATTTTCTCCAAAACTTTTAGAAACATTTGTGACTCTTAGTAACTCGTTTTCCACAATATCACACTCCCTTATACTCCTTTAGCAAAAATTTGACCACTAGATTTCCTTAGATACTAGTGGTCAATAGATTCCATTATTTTATTGAAAAATATTTCTCCGGAACTTCTAGTTCTGTCATCTTTAAATAACCTTTTCCTAATACATATGTATCTTGATATAATAAATAGAAGTTATCTTTCTCTACTCCTCTAACATCAACGTAGTTACTTCCATTCCACTCTGCTCCAGGAGTATTTTTAGCCAAAACACTTTTTAATGCATCAAAATCATCAATCTGTGCTTTTCCTTCAATAACCTCCTTTGCTAAATCAACTAAAGACAGTGTTACTGAGAAGTTATATGAATATGCCCATGTACCCATTCTTCCACTTGCACCTTTATCAACAACTGTTTTCTCAACTTTTTCTAATATTTTTGGCCAGTTCCCTTTCTCATCTTCAGCGAATTGAATTCCTAAAGCTCCAGGATACCCCATTGTAGGCGAAGGTAAATCAGCTTCAACAAAATATCCACCTAACTCTGCAACTCTTTTTAATAGTGGTTCTGTATGTGCATCATTAGTAGCAAAAAATGCTGTTTTATCGCCATATCTTTGAATCCAGTTTGGTACTTGTTCTAAAATATATTGTTGTGCTCCAGCTACCCCAACATCACTAACTGGATCTGGAGCTGTCATCTCTATAAACTCCATTCCTAAATCTTCAGCTGCAACTTTCATGATATTTCTTCTTTTTGATAGAAGTTCATAACTCATATGTCTTGGGAAAGATATATGCATAAACTTCTCTGCTCCCATCTCTTTAGCTGCTTTTACTATCAAATATCCTCTAGCTATACTATCAGGGTTTACAACTAGATCAGAGACCTCTCCTATCATCTCTGGATCCTCGTGTGGAGAATTTGCTAATAATAATATATCTGGTCTCTTCTCTCTGATTCTTCTAAATGCCTCTACTGTTCCAGGAATCGCTTCACCTACAACTATTGCTTTCATTTTGGAATCATCCGCTAAACTTACCATCTGAGAAATTGTTGTCTCCATTTCTTGCATAAAGTTATCTGGATATGTTACATGAACAATCTCTCCACCCTTATCCGCAGCTCCATACAACTTTATTGCTTCCTCCGCTCCTCTCAATCCATCTTCAGATTGTGATACTGTTCCAGTTATAACTCCTATGTGATAAGCCCCCTGTGCTGATGCAACTAAAGAAAATAAGAAACTCATCAAAACTACAAATATTTTTTTCATTTACCTCTCCCTCCCTATATTTATTTTTTTCTTTCCGATAAATATATTTCAATTGAACAGTTTTTAAAAATATATTTTTATTATCCATGTATTAACTAAATATATAATTAGTACTTATGTAGAAATCACTTTCCTCAAGATACTATTTTTTTAGCATTTTTGTTCTTTTTTTATTTTCAAAAAATAAAAAAAACTGCATCACTGCAGTTTTTTAATACACTTTATTTTGCTAAATCGTATATTGCTTGAACATATATTTTTAACCAAGTATCTAACTTATCTAGCTCTAAATATTCATTTTTTTGATGCATATTATCCTCTTGATCTTTTAGTAGTGCTCCAAAAGCAACTCCATTTGTTACTGCTCTTGCATATGTTCCTCCACCTATAGAAACAGGTTCAGCATCAACATCTCCAGTTATATCCTTATAGATATCCATCAATGTTGTAACTAAGAAACTATCTTTTGGTACATATAATGGATTTTTTTGTGATCTTACAGTTACATTTAAATCCATATTTTTAGCTCTTTTTTCAACCTCTTCTATAACTTGTTCCTTCGTGAATGTAACCGGGTATCTAATATCAAACCCAAACATCACTTTTTTATCTTCACACTCTATTTTTCCAATTGTTAATGTCAATACTCCAGATGGCTCATCTTTAAAGTTAATTCCTAATCCCTCTCCTGAATAATCCATTTTTATGTATTCATTGAAGAAATTAACTAAATTCTTTAATTTAGAATCCTCTATTTGAAGCATTGTTAAAAACGAAAATAGTGCTGATATTGCGTTATAACCATTCGATGGTCTAGCTCCATGTGATGCTTTTCCTAAAGAAACTACCTCTATCTTTCCATCTTTTTCTGTTGCCGATATTTTAAAATCTTTTCCTTCATTATATATATTCAGATTTGTAAAAATATCATCTCTCATTGATATTGGAAACTCTGCTACAGCTGAATCTGGAACCGAATTAAACGCAACTCCACCTTTTATAGAGAAATCTAACTCTTCATTATATTCTTGACTCAACATTAAATGTAGTATTCCTTTTTCAGCATATGTAACTGGGAAAGATGAGTCTGGAGTAAATGCCATTGCTGGTTGTGGCATATTTAACTTACCGAAGTAATGATTCATACATCCCCAACCTGTTTCTTCGTTTGCTCCTACTATAACCCTAACTTTTCTATTTAATTTTAATCCTGAATCTTTTATTGCCTTTAAAGCATATAAAGCTGCTATTGTAGGACCTTTGTCATCTAAAACTCCTCTTCCATACATTTTCCCATCAACTATTTTAGCCTCGTATGGAGGATGATCCCAACCCTTTCCTTCAGGTACTACATCTACATGTCCTAAAACTCCTATCATATCTTCATCTGATCCAGTTCCAAAGTCAATGTGACCTGCATAGTTATCAAAGTTTTCAACTTCAAACCCTAACTCTTTTCCTAAATTAAGCATATGCTGTAACGCCTTCGCTGGCCCCTCACCAAAAGGCATTCCTTCTAATGGTTCTTCCTGAACACTTTTAATTCTAACTGACTCTTGAATCGATTTTACAACCTCTTCCTTGTAATTCAATACTAACTCTTGTAAATTCAATTTTTCCACCTCTCCCATTGATTCTTTACTTTATATCTACTAATGTATCCCTATATTTTGTATAGAAATATCTTACATACTCATACTCAAATGGACTTCCAGTTCCATAGTATCTAAAATTCTTATTCTCTTGTCTTGCATTTATTGCGCTCATTCCACTTACAGCTGGATGTGTTATATCTACTCCTACTGGATTATCATATGGATTTATTTCTGAAATAGTTAATATTCCCGTAGCCTTACCTGTTGTATCTCTCAAATTAGATGGTCCAAATCCTGGTAAAACTAAATACGGACCATTTCCTACTCCATATTTTGCTAATGTCAATCCAAAGTCTTCATAAGTTTTTGGTAACTCCAAAGCAGACGCTACATCAAACAATCCTAAAACTCCAAATGTAGAGTTTATTCCAAATCTAGCTAATGTTATTGTAGCCTTTTTTCCTTCAAATTGTAAGAGGGAATTTAAAAAAGTGTTTATTTCTTGCAGATTCGAAAAGAAGTTTGACACACCTTTTTGGACAAAATTTGGTGTTACGTACTCATACGTATTCACTGCTGGTATCAAAACATACTTATCTAGATAATAATTAAAATAGTAAATCCTTCTATTTAAAGGTTCTAACGGGTCATAAACCTCTATAAATTTAGTTCCATTTACCTCTTTATAATCAGCAATTTCTCTGTTTGACATTTCTGGAGATTGCATTATCTCTTTTCCAACAGATAATTTCAAATATTCCCTTTTATCGACATATACTTTTTCAGTGATGTTCCTTCTTTCGGAAACTTGAACAGAGCTTTCTGGGGTTTTCCTCATAGATGAACAACCAATAACAAATAAACAGTTTAGAATTACAAAAACTTTTTTAAAGTTCATTGTTAAACACCCCCGTTTTCAAGAATTCTAACATCTTCTCTACATTTGTTTGATAAAACATATTTCCACAATGTCCTCCAACTGGATATATTAACGCTCTATCTTTAAATACAGTTTCTATGAACTCTTTATCTCTCTCTGCTAATATAAAATCATCTTCATTCGTTACAGCTACTATTTTTTTCTCATTTTGCAAATAAGCTCGTATTATTCTTAGGTCACCATATTTTACAATATCATTAAATTTTAAATCTCCACCTAATATTTTCAAATAGTACGGATAAGCTAAATTATTTAAATAGTCACTAAAATTAGCAAAATTAATTGCTTCAAAATATTTAAACATATTCTCAAATTTTTTTGGTTTTGTTTTAGAATAAACGTGTGTTCCATTTATTTGATCCACTATATAGTTCAAATCTATTGATGTTAAATTAAAAGCTAATCCAATTAAACGTTCCATCTCCTTATCGGATAATTTTTGTTTTTCAAAAATTGAATATATACTTTCTTCAGTAATTTGTAAATCACTCGGCGATATATTTCTCTTTACAGCCTCCATTACTTCATCCACTATTTTTGAAATTTCACCCTTATCCTTTATATTTTTTATAAGCATATCATCTAATACAGTAGCTGAATGATATAAATTTATAGCTGGATTTACCATATATACCCTTTTAAAATTGAAATCTTTTCCAACTGAATCTAAATATGATAGTACTGCTGAATGAGTTGCTCCCATACTATATCCCATTAAATATATATCTGTTATCTCTAGTTTTTCTTCTAACTTTACTTTATCTAACATATCACCCATAATATTATATAAGTCTAATCCATCTTGAATCAGTACTCCAGGAACTCTACTGTTAGATACATTTAAAATAAAATTAGAGTTAAACGTAGATGTTACTGTTAACACATGATAACCAGCATTATAAAATATCTTTTGAAAATTCTTGGTTCTAATTGAATTGTAGGCCGATCCAGTTCCTGATAAAACGTATATCAATGGTGCCTTTCCTTTTTGTTTACTCAATGAAAATTTAAATCCTTGATCATACCATAAGTTAGCTGGTATATTTTTACTTCTTGGAGTCAATATATTAAACTCTTTAGTTGGTACTTCTTCTGGAATTCCATCTGTCATTATTTTCGAACTACCTACAATTGTAGCTATATAAGGATTTTTCATTGGAAACTTATACTCTGCAAAAATATTAACAGTTAAAATTAACATAAATATAATTTTTAAGTATCTTGTCATTTAAAAGCCTCCCTTATTAGTCATTTAAATAATTTTTTTTAATTCCTCTAACACACCGCTTTCATTATTACTTTTAGCCATGAAATTTGCTATTTTTTTTATTTCATCATGAGCATTCTCCATAGCAAAGCTGTATTTACCTTTTTTCATCATATCATAGTCATTTAAATAATCTCCAAATATCATTGTTTCATCATAAGAGATATCTAACTCTAATTGTAAGGCTTCTAATGCAATTCCTTTATTAGATTCTAAATGACTAACATCTAACCAAATCTCTCCCGAAACAACAACTTGACAATCAATTTCATTTTTTACGTGTGGAAATACATGTTCTTCTGTTCCTGTTAGATCACAAAATGCAATTTTTATTATCTCATCATGTTTTACATCTAAAAGATCTTCAACTATCTCTCTTTCTTCGTAATATTTTTCAACTTCTTTTAAAAATTTTGGATTTTTTGATTCTATGTATGCTGACTTCTTTCCACAAAGAACGATATCTGTCGTAGGTATTTTTCTTCCGATTCCTACATATTTTTCAATCATCTCTACTGTTAAAACTCTTGAATAAATCTCTTCTTCATTCTGTACAACATAACTTCCATTTTCAGCAATAAAAACAATTTTATCTTTAATTTTATCAAAATTTTTCTTTAAATTTTGATATTGTCTTCCACTTGCAACAACAAATTTTATATTCTTTTCTTCCATTTTTTGAAATATATTCCAAAATTCATCTGAAAAATTTTTTTCATCGTCTAAAAAAGTTCCATCCATATCTGTTACAACCAATTTTATCATTTTAAACTCTCCCCCAATTTTTTTATCTATTTTCTAATCTATTTCTAACATCATACAAAAGTATTCCTGTTGCCATAGCTACATTCAGCGATTCAGCAGTTCCATATATAGGAATTATAACTTTTTCATCACTAAGTTGTATTATACTCTGAGAAACTCCATCTCCTTCATTTCCAAATATAAAAGCATTTTTCTTTTCTAGCTTCATTTTTGTATACGGAATCGAATCCTCTTCTAAAGCTGTTACAACTATTTTGTATCCTTTATTTTTTAATAAATCTACAATTTTTTCCTCTTCAATATAATATATATTCATACTTAATATTGATCCCATACTACTTCTTACTGTTTTGTCATTATAACAATCAACACTTCCTTTAGTAAGTATAATATCTTTGAATCCTGCTGCATCAGCTACTCTTATTATTGTACCTAAGTTACCTGGGTCCGCTACTCTATTTAATACCACAACATTATCTGTCAAATCATCTAACTGATTTGCTTTTGAATTATAGCAAATTATTACTCCTTGAGAATTTTCTTGAGATGTTAACTCTTTAAATAGCTTTTCTCCCAACATTATTTTTTTACAATCGTGATCCTTAGCCATTTCTACAACTTCTTCTGCTATCCCCTCTTTGAAAATAATCATTTTTGGTGTTTCTTTAAACTCTAAAAATTTTCTTCCCTCTGCTAAGAATAATTGCTCTAAATCTCTATATTTTTTCGTTTTTAACTTCTTCAAGCCTTTATAAACTTCATTATCTTTACTTGTTATTATATCCACTTTTCTCTCTCCTAAAACTCTAATATCTTTTATTTAAGATTATACATGAATTCCGTATTATTTTCTAGTTAAATAATCCTTTACAATTCATTTCCTACTTGACTATACCTAAAAAATATAATACAATTTTCATTGATTATAAAATTTAAATTTTTAGGGAGGTTTAAGTGAAAAAAATAATAATTTTACTATCTTTGATTTTTTTACTTCTTTCTTGTGGTAAAGAAAAACAAAAAAATGAAAATGTTCTATATCTTTATGGATGGGCTGATTATATTCCTGCTAAGATTTACGACGATTTCCAAAAAGAAACGGGTATTAAAGTAGTTGAAGATATCTATTCATCAAACGAAGAGATGTTTGCAAAAATTAAAGCTGGAGGAACTGGTTACGATATCTTAACTCCATCAACTGATTACGCTGAAATTTTAATGAACGATGGAATGATTGATAAACTTGATAAAACAAAATTACCATCATTAAAAAATATAGATCCTATGGTATTTGAAAAATTACAATATTTCGATACTAATAACGATTATGCATTCCCATTTGCTATGGGTGCTACAACAATTGCTATTAACACAGAATATGTTAAAGATTTTCCAAGAGACTTTACTATCTATAATAAAACTGAGTACAAAGGAAAAATGACTCTACTTGATGATATGAGAGAAGTTATGACATCTGCTTTAGGAACTTTAGGATATCCTCAAACGACAGAAGACGAAGCTGCTATTGCTGCTGCTGCACAACTAGTTAAAGAATGGAAAAAGAATATCGCAAAATTTGATTCTGAATCATTCGGAAAAGGATTTGCTAACGGAGAATTCTGGGTTGTTCACTGTTATCCTGATAATGTATTGAACGAATTAACAGATGAACAGTTAGAAAAAACTGAGTTTATTATTCCTGAAAAAGGTGGAACAGCTTATATTGATTCATTTGTTATTCCTAAAACTGCTCCAAATAAAGAAGCAGCATATAAGTTCTTAGATTTCATTCACAGACCTGAGAACTATAAGCTCGTTGCAGAACACTTAAGAGTTCCATCTATAAATGTTCCAGCTAGAGAATTAATAACTGTAGAACCTATATACACTATTGAAGATCTATCTCATACAGATATCTTAAGAGATATCAAAAACACACTAGATATTCAAAGTAAATATTGGCAAGAAGTTTTAATAGATTAATTTTTAAGCCTAACTTATTTTTAAGTTAGGCTTTTTTATTTCTTGTAAGGCTCTTATTTATAGTGTATAATTTTAAAAAAGAATAGTTTTAGGAGGTACCCTATGAATTTTAATATTAGAAGAAATGACTTAATTGAAATTTTCTCTGAATTTATTAATATCTTAAAAGATAATCCAATCAAACCTATCATTTCAGGTTTAAAAATAGAATCTAATAATGGTAAAGTAACTTTCACTGGAACAAATTTAGATGTCAACTATATAAAGACTATCCACTGCGAGACAATTGAAGATGGTATTGTTATATTTAAGCCAAACTTAGCTTTAGAATATATCAAACTTTTAGACGATGAAGTAATTTCTCTTTCATCTAAAAATGATATTCTATCAATACATTTAGCTGAATTCACTTTACTTTATAACGATAACTTCCCTGAAAATTTAAAGTTACCTGTTATAGATGAAATTGCTAAAATCTCTCCTCAAGAACTTTACAAAAGTTTAGAAAAAACTAAGTTCTCAGTTGCACCATCTGCTGAAAATTTAGCTATCAACTGTATAAGAGTTCTTTTCAGACAAGATCGTATATCATTTGTTTCAACGGATTCATATAGATTAACATATCTAAAAACAGATAATACTGCTTTATTAGATAAAGATTTCTCTATTCCTCTTGAATCTGTTAATATTTTATGTAAACTTATAAAAGATTTGAACGAAGATATTCTTATTGGAGCTAGTGGAGATAATTTAATTTTCCTATGGGAAAATACATATTTCTTAACTAAAATTACAACACTTCCATTCCCTAACTTCGACGCTATACTTTGTGGAAATAGCTTCAGTAAAGAGATGGAGTTTAATTATAATGACTTTAAAAGTGCTCTAAAAAAGGTTTTAACTGTTGCTAGAACTAGTAACGAATCTAAAAATGGAGCTATTCTTGAATTCAAAGGTAAAAAATTATCTATTTCAGCTTCTTCTGGAAAAGCTAAAATAAACCAAAAAGTTGATATGATTAAACTTGGAGACGACTTCAAATGTTCTCTTAATGTTAAATTCCTATTCGAATTTGTTGAAAATTTAAATACAAATGTTTTCATAAAAGGAAATTCATCAGCAGCAATGTTTGAAATTACAGAAAGAGATAATAACTCTTATAAATATATTTTAATGCCTCTGGCTTTAAGAGACTAAAAAATTTAAAGTTAGGTGGTTCTATGATAAAAATTTATAAAAGTCATAACGATATTTTAGAAAAAAAACTTTTTTCGATTTCTGAAACTTTAGAGGTTGAAAAACTCACTGAAAAAAATACTTGGATACATCTTTCTAATCCAACGGAAGAAGAGATTAAAGTAGTTACTAATAGCTTTGATATTCCTGAAGAACACATCAGAGCAGCTCTAGATGAAGAAGAAAAAGCACGTTTAGAGATTGATGACGATATCATCCTTGTAATTATTGATGTTCCTATTCACGATGAAAATAATCGTTGCTCTTTTACAACGGTTCCTTTAGGAATTATCTTGTTAAAAGATCATATATTGACTGTTTCAACAGTTAAACTTTCTCTTATAGAAGAGTTTGTTCAAGGAAGAATTAAAAGTTTCTTTACATTTAAGAAAACTAGATTTATTTTACAAATGCTATTTAGAAACTCTACTTATTTTTTACTATATCTTAAACAGATTGGTAGAATAAGTGACAATATAGAGAGACAACTAAAAAATAATCTTAGAAATCAAGAACTTATGCTTCTCTTGGAATTGGAAAAAAGTTTGGTATATTTCACGACATCTTTAAAATCTAATGAAGCTGTTTTAGAAAGAATGATGAGAACAGAGATTGTTAAAAGGTATCCGGATGATCTAGAGCTCTTAGAAGACGTAATTATAGAAACAAAGCAAGCTATTGAAATGGCGAATATCTACTCTAGTATTTTAAGTGGAACTAGAGATGCTTTTTCAACAGTTATGTCAAATAACTTAAATATAGTAATGAAAAAACTTACATCTATAACTATAGTTTTCGCGATTCCTACAGTAGTTTCTGGGTTATGGGGAATGAACGTTGGTGGAGTTCCATTCGCTAGTGATACCTATGGTTTTTTATGGGTTGTTCTAGTTGCTATTGCATGTGGAATTTTTATAACTTGGATTTTATTTAAAAAAGAGTTGTTTTAAATTAAAAAAAGCTCAAAACTTTATTTTAAAAGTTTTGAGCTTTTATTTTTATCCTTTTCTAATATCTATTATTTTTTGAGCTAAATTGTCTTGTAATTCCTCGTACTTTAAAAAGTTATATTCAAATCTTCCTCTGCCTTGAGTTAAAGATTTTAAATCTATCGCATATTTCAAAATCTCACTTTCTGGAACCTCAACTGTCAAAAGTTGCTCAGAGTACGCTTTAGGTTCCATTCCTAAGATTCGCCCCCTTCTTTTATTCATATCTCCCATTATGTCTCCTATATACTCATCTGGAGCTACTATTTCCATCTTAACTATTGGCTCTAATAAAACACATCTAGCAGTTTCCATTCCTTTTCTAAAAGCCAATATAGCAGCTTGTTTAAAAGATATTTCATTCGAATCCACAGGATGATATGATCCATCATAAAGAGTTGCTTTTATATTTATTACTGGATATCCAGCTAATTTACCTTTAGTCTTAGCTTCTAAAAGTCCTTTTTCCACTGCTGGAATATAAGTCTTAGGAACAACTCCTCCATGTATATCATCTGCAAAGTTAAATTCATCTTCATGAGGTTCAAATTTTATAAATACCTCTCCAAATTGTCCTGCCCCACCAGATTGTTTTTTATGCCGACCTTGAGCTTCTACAATATTTTTTATAGTTTCTCTATAAGACACCTCTGGTTCTTTTAATATAGCATTAACTCCAAATTTATTTTGAAGTTTATTCAGAAGTATATTCAAGTGTTTTTCTCCCTGTCCCCCTATTATAAATTCTTTTGTCTCAAAATTTCTCTGAATTGAAAACGAAGGATCTTCATCCATCAATCTTTGAATTGCTCCACTTAATTTATCGTCATCATTTTTTTCTTTTGGTATAATTGACATATATAAACAAGGTTTTGGAAAATCTATAATATTATATATAATCGGATGTTCTTTATCACAAAGTGTATCTCCTGTTTGCGCTTCTTGAAGTTTTGTGACAGCTCCAATATCTCCAGCTCTAACCTCTTCCGCAGTTATTTGCTTTCCTCCTCTAAAGAAAGATATATTCCCTACTTTAACCTTGATATTTTTATTTGAAATTATAACCTCGTCATCTTTTTTTATTACTCCTGAATTAACTTTAAATAGTGATATCTTCCCCATATATGGATCTACTATTGTTTTAAAGATGATAGCTGAAAATGCTTCATTTACATCTACTGCTCTTTCTATTTTTTCATTACTCTCTATTGTATATCCTACCTTTACTCCTCCATTTACCTCTTGTGGAGTAGGTAGATAATTATACATCATCTCAAATAACGTTCTTACACCTATTCCATTGCTCGCAGACCCTATTACGATTGGTACAATCTCTCCGGAAACTACACCATCGTGTAACCCTTTTCTTATCTCTTCATCTGTGAACTCTTCTCCTAAAAAATATTTATTCAAAAGATTTTCATCTGTCTCTGCTATAGCTTCTAGCAATAGGCTCCTCACCTCTGAAACATCTATATCTTCAGGAATTGGTGCATCAACGCAATTCTCTCCATTAAATATTCTACCTTTTAAATCTACAACATTCACGAATCCTTTAAACTCCTCTTCAAAACCTATTGGAATACAGAATGGAGCAACTTTTTTTCCAAATTTTTCCTTTAAATCATATAGTAATTTTTCATAATTATGTACACCTTTATTCATTTTATTTATGAAAATAACTCTCGGAATTCCTTCCTCTTCTAACATTCTCCAAGCTCTTTCTGTTCCAACTTCTACTCCAGCAGCACCATTTATAACTAATACTGCTCCTCCTGAAACTGCTAAAGCTGAAGATACTTCTCCTGTAAAATCTGAATATCCAGGTGTATCCAATATATTATACTTATGGCCTAAATACTCCAAAGGTATAACTGATGTATTTATTGAAAATCCTTGTTTCATCTCCTCTTTATCAAAATCTGATGTACTCGTCTGAGAATCTACACTTCCCATTTTAGAGGTTGTATTAGATATGTATAGCATGGCCTCTACTAAACTACTTTTTCCACTTCCACGATGCCCTAACAGAGTTATATTCCTTATTTCACTCATTTCATAACTAATCATATTTGTTCCTCCTATTTTTTAAGAGATTTTTTACATTAGTACTTATATAGCTAATATTTTCAAATAAGTCAATAGGAATTATAAAAGAAAATAAAAAAAACCGAGATTTCTCTCGGTTTTACAAAGAACTATTAGTTCATTTTGTCTACTAAAGACTTTCCTGCTTTGAACTTTACAGTTTTCTTAGCTTCTATTTTAATTTCTTCTCCAGTTTTAGGGTTTCTTCCTGTTCTTTCTGGTCTTTCAACTACTTCAAATTTTCCCCATCCGATGAAGTTGATTTCTTCTCCAGCTTGTAAAGTTTCCTCTATTGTAACTAGAACTGAATCTAATTTTCTTTCCGCTTCAGCTTTTGAAGAGAATACACCTTTCTCAAATAATACTTTCGCAAACTCTTTTTTTGTCATTATATTTTCCTCCTAAAATGCTTCTATTATTGTAATTAAGTACAGTCATTTATATCATATAAACCAATTAATTTCAAATGTTTTTTAGGTTTTTTTGGATTTTTTTGATATTTTGTTATATAATCAATTTATACTAAAGATGAGGAGGTTCTTTTTAATGATGAAAAAATTGATTTTTTTGATTTTCACCCTTGTTTTATCTTCGTGCACATCGCTAAAATACAGCGTGAATTCGTCTAAATACCAGTCAAAATCATACAATGAACGAGTTAGATTTATCATTTTACACTACACGGCTCTAAATGACGAACGTTCGATCACTGCTTTAACAAAAAATAATGTCAGTTCGCACTACTTGGTCACACAAAAAAGAGAGGATCCTGTTTATTCTTTAGTTCCAGATACTAAAAGAGCTTGGCATGCTGGTGCAAGTTCCTTCGATGGTTACAAAAATTTAAATGATAACTCAATTGGTATTGAGATTTCAAATTTAGGTTATTCAAATGCTAGTAAACAGAAAACTTCAAATTTAAAAGAGGGTATGGTTGATATTACAATGTTTTATCCTTACAATGACGCACAGATATTTAAGATTGGAATGTTGCTTAAAGAGCTTACTGCAAAGTATAAAATCAATCCTAAATATATTTTAGGTCACTCTGATATAGCTCCAACTAGAAAATTTGATCCTGGTCCTAAATTCCCATGGAAACATCTTTATGATAAATATGGAGTAGGAGCTTGGTATAACCAAAAAGATTTCAATCACTATTATTCACAAAAACTTTTTGATTCATATTCAGTCGAAGCATTAAAAAAAGAACTTGAAAAATATGGCTACACTATTAATTCAACTGACATTTGGGATTTAGAGAGTAAAAAAGTAATTGCTGCATTCCAAATGCACTTTAGACCTAGAAAAGTGGATGGTGTTTTTGATCTTGAAACTTTTGCTATTTTAAAGGCTCTAAATAGAAAGTATAAATAATTTTATTGACAAAACAAGAAAATATGTTTTATAATCAAGTCAACAATATTAAAATATGATAGATAAACTTCAGGGCAGGGTGAGCCACTCATGGCAATTCCCGACCGGCGGTTATAGTCCGCGAAACCTTCGGGTTTGATTTGGTGAAACTCCAAAACCGACAGTATAGTCTGGATGGAAGAAGTGTTTTTTTTATGCACAATTTTTCTAAGCTATCGCTTTTTTAGCCCGAAGTCTATCTTCGGTTTTTTTTTATAAAAAATTTGAGGAGGACTAAAATGGTAAAAATTTATGAAGGTAATTTTGTAGGAGAAAATTTAAAGGTAGGTATCGTTTGTGCTAGATTCAATGAATTTATTGTTTCTAAACTTTTAGGTGGAGCTATCGATGCTCTTAAAAGACACTCTGTTAGCGAAGAAAACATCCATGTTTCTTGGGTTCCTGGTGCTTTTGAAATACCTCTTATCGCAAAAAAAATGGTAGAAACAAATAAGTTTGATGTTGTTATCACTCTTGGAGCTGTTATTAGAGGAGCTACACCTCACTTTGATTATGTTTGTTCTGAAGTATCAAAAGGAGTTGCATCAGTATCTCTAGATTCTGGAATTCCAGTAATATTTGGAGTTCTAACAGTAAACTCTATTGAAGAAGCTATTGAGAGAGCAGGTACTAAAGCTGGAAACAAAGGATTCGACGCTGGAATCTCTGCTATTGAAACTGTTAATCTTATTAGAACTATATCTGAGGCATAATTATGCATGAACATTTTATGAAAATAGCTATAGAAGAAGCTAAGAAAGGATTTGGATTTGTTAATCCAAATCCCCTTGTTGGAGCTGTTCTTGTAAAAAATGATGAGATTTTATCTACAGGTTATCATCAAATTTTCGGTGGTCCGCATGCTGAGGTAAATGCTATCTCAAATGCTACTATCACTGAAGGAGCTACTCTATACGTTACATTAGAACCTTGTTCTCACTATGGAAAAACTCCACCGTGTACAGAACTTATTATAAAATCTAATATAAAAAGATGTGTTGTCGCTACTCTTGATCCAAATCCTCTTGTTAGCGGGCGAGGGATTAAACAACTTAAAGATGCGGGTATTGAAGTTATTATAGGTATTTTAGAAAAAGAAGCTATAAATTTAAACAAAGTTTTTTTTAAGTTTATCAAAGAAAAAATCCCCTATATCTTCTTAAAAGTTGGAATTACATTAGATGGTAAAATCGCTACTAGAAATTACTCTTCTCAATGGATAACAAACTCTCTAGCTAGAGAAAAAGTTGAAAAATATAGAAATTTCTTTTCTGGAATTTTAGTTGGAGCTAATACTGTAATTCAAGACAATCCTTCTCTTACATGTAAAGCTTCTGGAAATCGAAATCCATATAGATTAATTCTAGACAAAGATCTGATTATTAATGAAGATTATAAAATTATTCAAAATAATTCTGATAAAAAAACATTTATCATCACTAATAAAAAAAATATGGATAAAGAGCTTTTTCAAAAATTAGAAAAAGATTTCTTTATTAAATTTATTACATTTTCAGATGATGAAAATCTAAAAGATATTTTAAAAAAAATAAGCTCATATAATATTGATTCTATTCTTGTCGAAGGTGGAAGTGGAGTTATCAGTTCATTTTTTAAAGAAAATCTATTTGATGGAGGAGAGATTATGATTGCACCCAAAATTTTAGGCGACAACTCTGCAATTTCATTCATATCGGATTTTTCCCCTCTAAACATCAATAGTGCTTTCAATTTAGACAATATTAAAATAAATCTTTATGATAATAATATTGGGTTTGAGTTTTATAAGGAGGAAGGATGTTTACCGGTTTAGTTGAAGAACTTGGAAAAATAATTTCTATTGAAAAAACTTCTGCAGGAGCTAACATCACCGTTTCTTGTAATAAGGTTTTAACCAATGTAAAGCTAGGTGATAGCATTGCAACAAATGGAGTTTGTCTAACAGTAGTAGAAACTACTTCAAGCTCTTTTACAGCAAATGTTATGAATGAATCTCTTAGAGTTTCGGGATTAAACGAACTTAAAATTGGTTCACTTGTAAATTTAGAGAAATCTCTTACTTTGCAATCCTATTTGGGCGGACATCTAGTAACTGGTGATGTTGACTGTACTGGAAAAATTACTGATATCTGTAGTGATGGATTTGCAAAAAAATATACTGTTGAAATTCCAAAAGAATTTATGAAATATGTTGTTTATAAAGGTAGAGTGACTTTAGATGGAGCCTCTTTAACTGTTGCATCTCTAACTGATACAACCTTTACCGTTTCTTTAATACCACATACTCAAAAATCTATTACTCTTGGATTTAAAAACATTGGGCAAAATATAAATGTTGAAACAGATCTTATTGGTAAACATCTTGAAAAATTGCTCCTGAGTAGAGAACAAAATGATGAAAAACCTAAATCAAATCTCTCTAAAAATTTTTTAGCTGAAAATGGTTTTTTCTAATTATTAAAGGAGGAACAAATTATGTTCAATAAAATAGAAGATGCAATCAACGATTTAAAAAATGGTAAACTTATCGTTGTTGTAGATAATGAAAATAGAGAAAATGAGGGTGACCTTGTTGGTATTGGAGATATAATCTCTAAAGAAAATATAAATTTTATGATTAAATATGGAAGAGGTCTAGTTTGTGTTCCTATTGAAGAGAAAAGAGCCTCTGAATTAGAGTTACTTCCTATGGTTTATAATAATAGCGATTCTCATGGAACAGCATTTACAGTTTCTGTGGATTCTCTTAATGGAACAACAACTGGAATCTCTGTTGAAGATAGATACAATACTATCAAAGATCTTAGTTTTAAAGCCACTTCTGGGAAAGAGTTCAAAAAACCCGGGCATATATTCCCTCTGATAGCTAAAAATGGCGGTGTAATAGAAAGACCCGGTCATACTGAAGCTTCTGTTGATTTAGCCAAATTAGCAGGTTTTAATGGATGTGGTGTTATCTGTGAAATTATAAAAGAAGATGGTGAAATGGCTAGAGTTCCGGATTTAATCGAATTCTGTAAAATTCATGATTTAAAAATGATTACTATTGAAGATTTAATTCAATACAGAAAAACTCATGAACTTCAAACTGAACTTGTTTGTGAAGCTCCTCTTCCTACAAAACATGGAACATTTAGACTTATTGGATTCTCTAATACAATTGACTTTAAAGAGCATGTAGCTCTTGTTTTCGGAGATATCAAAGATAAAGATGACGTTCTTATTCGTGTTCATTCGGAATGTTTAACTGGAGATGCTTTTGGTTCTTTAAAATGTGATTGTGGTAGTCAACTTGATAGATCTTTACAGAGTATAGTTGAACATGGTTCTGGTGCTCTACTTTATATGAGACAAGAGGGAAGAGGAATCGGCTTACTTAATAAAATTAAAGCATACGAACTTCAAGCTCAAGGAAAAGATACTGTTGAAGCTAATACACTATTAGGATTTGCTCCTGATCTTAGAGATTTTGCTGTTGCAGCCCAAATGATTAAACTTTTAGGTATTAAAAGTATCAACCTTATGACAAATAATCCTAAAAAAATTGATGATCTTGAACAATACGGAGTTAAAATTACCAATAGAACTCAAATTGAATTTCCTTCGAATGCTTGTAACTCACATTATTTAAAAACTAAAAGAGAAAAAATGAATCATCTTTTTAAAATAAATTAAATTTTTAATAACAAAAAGGCTTGAAATTAATTTCAAGCCTTAATCTTTTAAATCTTCTAATATCATTAAATAATAATCTATATCTTGTAGAAGACTCTCTTTATCTTTTTTAGAAAATTCCTCTGCATAAACTTTAACTTTCAACTCTTTAAATTGATTTTCTAACTCTTTTCTGTCCTTCTCTTTTATAGGTTTTGAAACTAAATTATTGAAATCATTTTGATAACTTCTATAATCTCCTCTTAATCCTACAGAAAAACATCCGGTAAAAAGCAATCCTATACTTAAAATTAATAAATTCCTCATAATTTTTACTTCCCTTTTTTTGTTTCATCTGTAAAAAATTTCAAAAAATTATATATATCTTTAGAGATATAATCCCAAGTATGATATTCATTTTCATATATCTTACCTTTAAAATTCAGTTCATACTTTTTAGCTCTTCCCACAACATCAAGCCACTGCTGAAACATCAAATATGGCTTTTTATCTTCTGACCCAACACTTAAATAGAATTTTTTTCCTTCAAATTTTTTAGAATCCATAGTTTTTATGATACTATAAGGATCATTTTTCAATATTTTATATCCCCAAGGACTGAATACTTTCACAAAATGGGCCTTATTAACATCATTAAACAGAAATCTAGGAACATATAAATATCTGAATATTCTCATTACTCTCCTATTTATACTCATTCTAATTAAGCTAATTGCTCCTGAAAAACTAGCTATCACATCATATGACTCAAGATTTTTAAGTCCTATTTTTAAAGATCCATATCCTCCCATAGAAAAACCGCCAATTCCTTTTATAGAATTAGGATACTCTTTTTCTATATAGTTGGTTAAATCTTTTGAAAAAAACTCTTCATATTGATGGATTTTATCTTTATAGAAGTTAGTATACCAACTTTCACCTTTATATCCAGAGTCAGGAAGAATAAAGATAATATCGTCTACTCTCCCTTTCCTCTTTAAAGTTAAATAATTCTCTCTTATTTTAGCTTTATAAAGCCAATCTTCACATTTGTCTCTTATTCCATGAAACAACACTAAACATAAAGGATTTTGTTTTAAAATTTTTGGTTTTAAAATTAAAAATCTCATCTTCTCTTCTGTATAACTACTTTTTAAAAAATGCTCTTCTAAAATAAATTCAGAATCTAACTCTTCATTTGAAAACTCCGAATATTTATGTTTTACATTTACAATTTTTTCAACTTGTGGAAAACTAAGAACTCTTTTTAGTTTTCTATCCAATTTAAAATTATAAGGGTATGTTACTATATAAAAAACCAATGAAATTATAGCTAGAAAAACCAGTATATTTAGTACCATTATTTCATTCCTCGAATTAGAACTCTGCGTTATTTGGAGTTCTTGGGAATGGAATTACGTCTCTTATATTTGTAACTCCTGTTACATACATAAGCATTCTTTCAAATCCTAATCCATATCCTGAATGAGGGAAACTTCCATATCTTCTTAAATCTAGATAGAATCCATAATCCTCTGATTTTAATCCTACTTCAGCCATTCTATCTTCTAAAATTTCTAAACTATCCTCTCTTTGAGATCCACCAATAATCTCTCCGATTCCTGGAGCCAATAAATCCATCGCTCTTACTGTTTTTCCATCTGCATTTAATTTCATGTAGAATGATTTTATATCTTTTGGATAATCCGTTACGAATACAGGTCTTTTAAAATGCTCTTCAGATAAGAATCTTTCATGCTCACTTTGTAAATCTATTCCCCATTTAACTGGATAATCAAATTTCTTTCCTGAATTGATTAAGATATCTACAGCTTCAGTATATGTTACTTTTCCGAAATCACTATTTAATACATTATTTAACTTATCAAATAATCCCTTTTCAATAAATTGATTGAAGAACTCCATCTCTTCCGGACATTCATCCATTACATATTTAATGATATATTTAATCATATCTTCTGCTAATTCCATATTTGCTTCTAAATCTGCAAAGGCTATTTCAGGCTCTACCATCCAGAACTCTGCAGCATGTCTTGATGTATTCGATTGTTCAGCTCTAAATGTTGGTCCGAATGTATATATATTTCTAAACGCTGAACAGTAAGTCTCACCATTTAATTGACCACTAACTGTTAGATTAGTTTCTTTTCCAAAGAAATCTTGAGAAAAATCTATTTTTCCATCCTCAGTTTTTGGAGTGTTGTTTAAATCTAAAGTTGTTACTCTAAACATCTCTCCTGCGCCTTCACAATCAGAACCTGTTATGATTGGAGTATGAGTATATACAAATCCATTCTCTTGGAAGAATTTATGAATTGCATAAGCTAATACTGATCTCACTCTAAATACAGCTGAGAAAGTGTTTGTTCTTGGTCTTAAGTGTGCTATTGTTCTTAAGAACTCAAATGAGTGTCTCTTATTTTGTAATGGATACTCTAAATCAGCTTTTTGGAAGATTTCTATTTCTTTTGCTTGAATTTCAAAAGTTTGACCTGCACCTTGAGATGCTACTAATATTCCTTTTACAATTATTGATGATGAAATTGATAATCTTGACACTTCATCAAAATTAGCTAAGTTAGTATCAAATACTACTTGAACACCCTTAAAGAAACTTCCATCATTTATCTCTATAAATCCAAAGTTTTTTTGTGATCTTATTTTTCTTACCCAACCTGAAATCTCTATCTCTTGGTTGATACACTTTTCTGTTTCTCTATAAAGAGTTTTTACTAATTGTTTCATTCTTATCCCCCTATATCATTTTTGCTTCATCGACAATTTCGATGCTGTCTAATTTCTGTCTTACTTGTGCTTTAAACTGTTCTAAATATAACTTTCTATATTTTTCTCTTTCAAGCTTTTCTTCAGCTGTTAGCTCTCTTTTTTTAGCTTGATTAGAAAAATAGTTAACCATCTCTATTATATCTTTCATTTCCATAATTGTTTCCTCCAAACTATACGATATATAGTCTTATTTAACTTTTCTGTAATTATACCGTTTATTTGAGTTTTTGTCAATTTGCTTGTAACTCTAAAAAGAATATTTTTGTTGTATTATTTTCTTTGAAAAATTGCTATAATTTAAATGAAAATTTTTTTAAGGAGTTGAAGTTTTTTATGAACTATTTCCAACCAAGACCTAAAACAAATTTTAATGTTACTGTTGATATTCCGGGTTCAAAATCTATTACAAATAGAGCTCTTATTCTTTCAGCTCTTTCTGGAAAAAATGTAACTTTGAAAAATATACTTTTGAGTGATGATACAAAATATATGATTGAAGCTCTAAAGAGTTTAAATAATAATATCACACTTGATTTACAAAATAAAACTTTAGAAATTAAAGGAAATAAAAATCCTAAATTTGATAATTTAGAAATTTATATCGGAAATGCCGGAACTGCAATGAGATTCTTAAGCTCATATTTAGCAACTGGAACAGGGACCGCTACTTTATATGGAAACGAGCGAATGAATCAACGACCTATCAAAGATTTAGTTGATTCTTTAGTTCAATTGGGTGTTAAAGTTGAATATATGAATGAAATTGGATTTCCGCCTATTAGAATTACTTCTAATGGAGTTTCTTCAAAATATGTAGAGATTGATTGCAGTAAAAGTAGTCAATATATTTCATCTATTTTAATGGCTGCTCCTAACTTTAAATCGCCTATACAAATCAAATTTACTAGTAGAGTTGTATCTCGACCATATATAGATATGACTCTGAAAATGATGAAAGATTTTAGTGTCGATTTCTTAGAAAAGGATAATAGCCTTTTTATTACTCCTCAAGAATATTCTTGTTCTGAATATTTAATCGAAGGTGATATGTCATCCGCTTCATATTTTTTAGCTATGGCTCTTATAAGTAACTCTACTGTTACTCTTAATAATTTTTTTAAAGAAAGTATTCAAGGAGATTCTAAATTTTTAAATGTTTTAACCGAAATGGGATTAGAGGTAATCTCTTTCAATGACACTAATATTACAGTTAAAGGAGTTCAAAATTATAACGGAATCGAGCTCAGCATGAACGATATTCCAGATGTTGCACAAACACTTGCTGCTGTCGCTTTATTTGCTAAAACACCCACAAAAGTTTGGGACGTTGAAAATATGAGAATAAAAGAAACTGATAGAATCTCAGCTTTAAAAAATGAGATTTTAAAATTAAACGGAAACTTCGAAGAGTTTCAAGATGGATTTTTAATTATTCCTAAAATTATAGATGAGTACAAAGGAGATTTTTTAGAAACATATGATGATCATAGAATGGCTATGTCTTTAACTTTAATTGGCCTTAAAGTTCCAAATATAAAAATTTTAGATCCAAACTGTGTTTCTAAAACTTTCCCTAACTTCTTCGAAGAGTTTAATAAAATTTATTTGGGGGAATGAAATGAAAAAAAATTATCTTTTTTTTACTCTCTTATTCGCCTTTATTTTTTCATTTAGCTTTTCTAAAACAGCTGAAGATATTGAGATTAAAAAATTAAAAGAACAGATTAAAATATTACAAAAAGAAATTCAAATTTTAGAAGCTAGAAAAATAGAGAGATTTAAAGAAGAGGAAAAACAGCCTAAAATTGGACTAGTTCTAAGTGGTGGCGGTGCTAAAGGATTCGCACACATTGGTGTACTGAAAGTTTTAGAAGAGAATAATATCAAAGTTGATTACATCACTGGTACTAGTATGGGAGCCCTTATAGGAGCTCTTTATTCTGCGGGATACACTCCTGACCAGATTGAAAAGCTTGTTCTAGATATTAACTGGCAAGAAACTTTTAATGATAGTCCAAACCTTGCCGATATTCCTATCGACCAAAGATCTTTAATGAAAAACTACAATCTTTCATTAAAATATGATAACTCTCTTAACTTTGCATTACCTAAAGGGATTAGAAATACACAAAAGATATACCTTACTTTGAAAAATCTGCTTTGGAATGTTGAGCAAACAAGAGATTTTAAAAAATTACCAATTCCTTTAGAGATTATTGCAACAGATTTAAATACTGGTAAAGCTAAATCTTTTAATAGTGGAGACCTTGCTCAAGTTATTACAGCAAGTATATCTATCCCAACTATTTTCGATCCAGTTGTAATTGGAGGCAATTATTATGTGGATGGATTATTATCTAGAAATTTTCCAGTGGAAGATGCTTTCAACTTAGGAGCTGATATTGTTATCGGTGTTGATGTTGGAAGTTCTTTACAGAAA
This sequence comes from Cetobacterium sp. ZWU0022, assembly GCF_000800875.1. Lineage (NCBI taxonomy): Bacteria > Fusobacteriati > Fusobacteriota > Fusobacteriia > Fusobacteriales > Fusobacteriaceae > Cetobacterium > Cetobacterium sp. ZWU0022. Next base: position 9,466 of record NZ_JRJZ01000143.1, on the reverse strand, counting down.
AAAGAGGAATATGATATTCTGAGTGTTGCAGATCAAATTGTTGCTATACAAAGTACAAGTTCTACTAAGAGACAAAGAGACCTAACTACTGTTCTTATTGAACCAGATGTCTCAAAATATAAAACCACAGATTTTAATGATTTTAAATCAATTAAAAATTCTGGAGAGATTGCTGCAAGAAAACAGATTAACAAAATTTTATCTTTTGGTCCTAAACAAAATAAAAGAAAAAGTTCGTTACAATTCAAAAATAACTTTGTCTTAGATAACTTAGAGATTATTAGTGAGTCTGAAAACGCAAATCATAAAGAGATTATTGAATCTATTTTCAAAAGCTCATTTGGTAATAGTGTTAATCCAGATACTTTAGAAAATTTAATGCTAAAAACATATAGTCTTAACTTTGTTAATAAAATATACTACTCTTTTGACAACAACACTTTGAAGCTCCAAGTTGAAGAAACTCCAACTAATATAGTTGGATTAGGAGTGGATTATCAAACCGACTACGGAACTACATTTTCTATTGGAACTGATATAAGTTCATTCGGAAAGATTGGAACCTTGTCTACTGTCGAAGCTACTTTTGGAGATTATTTAGGTCTTAACCTAAAGAATTTCTCCTATTACGGTGTTTCAAATAAAGTTGGAGTTCTTAGTAGCATAAGCTATTCTGAAAACCCATTTTTTATCTATCATGGTAAAAATAAAATTGGTAGTTATAAAAGTCAAGTTACAAAACTTGAAAGTGCATTTGTAACACAATATTCAAATCTATTCTTACTGTCTTACGGTGCTTCCTTAAACTACAGTAGTTTAGACTCTGAAATAAAAAATATTCTAGATACATCTATTGAATATTCAAAAAGTTACGGTGATATCTTTCTTAATATAAATTGGGATAAAACTAACTCTACAGCCTTTCCTACCAAAGGGTTTAAAGGTGAAGTTTCTCAAAGATGGGGTGGGAATTTAGGAAAAGATGATTTAAATTTCCTTTCTACAAATTACATCTCATCAAATTTCATTCCAATTACAGATAGTACAAGTCTAACTGCTAAACTTTTTGGAGGTAATGTCAGCGGAGAAGATATTCTTCCTGATAAATATATTAAACTCGGTGGTCTATCTGACGACCTATCACAAAATATGTTTTCTTTTAGTGGATACTATTTCCAAGAAAAATATCTATCATCACTTCTTGGAGTTAGTTTAGGTCTTCAACAAAAGATTATTGAAAATCTTTATTTTAGTACTCATTGGGATATTGCAACTTACAAATATGTTGATGAAGATTTCACTAATAATGCTAAATCCATACTTTGGAAAGATTATTCTCAAGGTGCGAGTATTGGACTAAATTATCTTAGCCTTATCGGCCCTATTAAGTTTAATATATCAAAAGCTCAAGAATCTCATGATTATCTATTCCAATTTAGTTTTGGTTATAAATTTGATTAACAAAAAAAACACCCTAAATTATAAGGGTGTTTTTTACTTCTAATTTTTGAGCCAAACTTTCTAGCTCTTCTAATTCTTTGTCTGTAGGTGGTAAAAGAGTTTCTTGTAGAATTTCTCTAACTCCAAAATGTCTATATTTTATTATCTTATACCTTACATCTGTTTTAGCTATAATTTCAGATACATTTTTTATCGTCATTCTATTGTTCAATTTTCCCTGAACAACGACAGTTCTAACTTCAAATAGTTTTCCTATCTCTTTTAAAAAATTTAAATTTTTAATTACATTTTCAACTCTTTTCTCTGTTAATTTAAAATGCTCTTCTTCGTTCCAAGCTTTAACATCGAGCATAAAAGAATCAGTTACTTCCACAAACTCTTTATAAATATCCTTTTCTAAATCTAAACTTCCATTCGTATCTACAAAACAAGTTAAGTTTGGCCAACTTTTCTTTATCTCCTTAAAGAACTCTGTGATAAATTTATATTGAAGGGTACTCTCTCCTCCACTTACAGTAACTCCTTTAATAAAAGCTTTTACCTTCGCAACCTCTTTTACTAATTGGCTAACACTGTATTCTTTAACTTTAGGTGAAGCATCAAATCCACAGCTTTTTATACATCTATCACATTCGCAACATAAAGAATCATTCCACACTACTTTCTCTTTCTCTATGTAAAGAGCATTAGTTGGACACTCATCAACACATTTATAGCAATTTTTACAAATATTTATTGTTTCTGGATTATGACAATATTCACAATTGAAATTACATCCCTGAAAAAATATTGCCATTCTATTTCCTGGTCCATCAACATTTGAAAATTTTATTATTTTATTTATTTTAGCAGTTAACTCTATACTACTCACTTCTTAGTTTTCTCCCTAAAGCTTTTGCATTATCTCTAGCACCTTTTCCTAAAATAGTTGTATCTCTTAGAACTTGCTCTCCTTTATCTAGCTTTTCCATTTCAGATCTTTTTACTAAATATCCTGTTACTCTTACTACATCACAACTATCACTATATAGTGAGAAGAATCTCATATCAGTCTCAAAAGCTCCCTTTATTATATCTAAAATCGCTTCAGGATTACTTTTGTAAGTTTCGTCGAATACGAATATATCTCCAATTCCACTTGGACAATATTGATGGAACGGTGCTGACTGAACTATGTGCTCAAATATCTCTGGTTCTTCTCCTACTGGAATTCTACATCCTGGACTTTCATTTCTATCTGTATCAATACCAACTTGTGAATGTAACAAGTGAGTATTTCCGAAAAACTCTCCAGCATATTTTGTTTTATGATTTTGAACTAAGCTACTCATTGATCTTACTATTTCTAAGGCTAAATCTGCTGCTACTTCTGAATATCCAAATCTATCTTTCTTCTCTGTTGCTCCTAAAAGATTATTTACACATTCTGCTAGTCCTACAAATCCAAATAATCCTGTGAACTTCTCTTTTTCAAGTAATCCCTCTTTAACTAAGAAGCTACTTTCGTAAAATCCACTTTCTTCAATTACGAACTTTGATCTTTCATCTATATAGTTTAACATCTCTTTTGAAACTTCTGGTAAAACTTTAGTTAAAAATTCCTCTTTTGAAGAAGCTAATTTTGAAAGAGCACCCAATCTCACTCTTACTAAAGTGTTTGCTCCCCCACCAACTTTTAATCCATTGTAACAACTTACAATTCCGTACTCTCCTTTAAAGTCATCTCTGAATATTTTGTCATTTGCAAAACTTGGTTTTGCTGTTACAAGAGCTGTTTGAATTGCTTCAACTGCTATTTTATCAGATGTTTCCTCTGCGTATTTTATTGTTAAGTTCGGTGTTGGTAATTCTAATTCTCTCATAACTTTTAAAATGATAAGACCCGCTTTTGTCTCTTTTGGTCCTATATTTGCATGACAGAAAGAATCAGTTATAGTTGAGTCTATATGTTTTAAAAATAATTTTATCGCTAAATATGCTTCACTTTCATCTTTAATAAAAGGTTCTAATAAATAATCAATATTTCCTAAATAAACAGGCATTGTAGTTATTGAAGGAACATGCTTATAAAGTATCAATAATCCATGAACAGCTTCCCAAATATTCGTTGGCTTATCTAAGTTCAAAAACTTACTTCCATTTTGCATAAACACGTCATAATCAGGAACTATATATCTCGGTCTATAAGGTGCATTTCCTTCAAATAAATCACAAATAATTCCGTCTTCAATATATTTTTTCAAAGCTTCACTTTTATTTAAAACTTCTATACTTCCTTCTGCTAATCTAGCTAGAGTAACAACTTTTTGTTCAAAAGTTATTTTTTGACTCTTTATTGTTTCTAATATCATTACCTTCTCCCTTGAATTAAAATATAAATTTCACATATTATATTCATTTTCTACCACTTCTGTCAACTTTTATTATATTTTTCTAAAAATATTACAACCTTTTTTTTAATTCTTTGAATTGAATTATCTATCGCTTTAGGTTCTTTTTCTAACTCCTCAGCTATCTCTAAATAACCATAACCTTTAACCATATATGAAAACACCTCTTTTTCTAAACCGCTTAAATTTACCTTTAAAAATTTTTTAAGTAATTTCATCAACTCTTTTCCAATAACAATCTGTTCAGGTGTATAATATCTTAGTGACGGATTATTATATCTTATTAACTCTTCAATTTCTGAATACCCCTCTCCCTGCATAGCACTATTCAAATTTCTATTTTTTTCTGAATTATAATTTTTAACCGCTGTTATGATCTGTCTTTTTATACACAGAGATGCAAAGGTGCTAAAACATGCACTCCTATTCTCGTCAAAAGATCGAATAGCCTTCATTAAGCCTATCATTCCCTCTTGCACTAAATCCTCTCGTTCTGCACCTTTTAAAAATAAAGTTCTGTTTCTCATGTAAATAAGATTTTTATATTCTGCGACTATTTTCTCTATTGATTCTACGTCTCCCTGCTTAGCTAACAAAATATCCTCATTCCTAATCATGATCCCTCCTTATATTAAAGTTCAAACAACAATTTATTTTATTTAATTCATAACAATATTTTCCCCTTTCCTATTTTATATACCTCTTATATCGAAAAAAATCAATTTTTTATTTTAAATGTATCTCCCCCTTTCTTTTTTCACTTTTTTAAGGTACAATTATATTGACAAAGTACAATTAAATTACTTAAAAAACATTTATTTTATTTAGGAGGGGCTATGAAAACTGATATACAAATTGCACAAGAAGCAAACTTATTAAAAATTTCTGATATTGCTTCTAAGCTAAACATTAACGAGGATTATTACGATACTTACGGAAAGTACAAAGCTAAACTTAACCTTTCTCTATTAGATGAATTATCTACTAAGAAAGATGGAAAATTAGTTCTTGTAACTGCTATTACACCTACGCCTGCAGGAGAAGGAAAATCTACTGTTACTGTTGGTTTAACTCAAGCTTTAAATAGAATTGGTGTATCCTCTGTTGCAGCTCTTAGAGAACCTTCTTTAGGACCTGTTTTTGGAATGAAAGGTGGAGCTACTGGTGGAGGTTTCTCTCAAGTTATCCCTATGGAAGATATCAATCTTCACTTTACTGGAGATTTCCATGCGATTGGGGTTGCTCACAATCTTGTTTCCGCTTGTATTGACAACCATATCACTCAAGGAAATACTTTAAATATCGACAATACTAAAATAACTTGGAAAAGAGTTGTTGATATGAATGATAGAAATTTAAGAAATATTGTTGTTGGTCTTGGTGGAAAATTAAATGGATATCCTAGACAGGATTCTTTCCAAATAACTGTTGCATCTGAAATCATGGCAACTCTTTGTCTTTCAAACTCTTTAAAAGAGCTTAAAGAAAATATTGGAAAAATTGTATTTGGTTATGATTATAGTGACAAACCTTTAACTATAAATGATTTAAAAATTTCTGGAGCTGTTACTGCATTATTAAAAGAAGCTATAAAACCAAATTTAGTTCAAACTCTAGAAAATACTCCTGTTATCATCCACGGAGGACCTTTTGCTAATATAGCTCATGGATGTAACTCACTTCTAGCTACAAAATTAGCTTTAAAACTTTCTGATGTTGCTGTTACTGAAGCTGGATTCGCAGCTGATTTAGGAGCCGAAAAATTCTTAGATATAAAATGTAGAAAAGGAGATTTAAACCCTAACTGTGTTGTTATAGTTGCTACTGTTAGAGCTCTTAAACATCACGGTGGAGCAAAAGTTTTAAATGAAGAAAACTTAGATGCTTTAAAATTAGGTTTAGCTAATCTTGATAAACATATCGAAAATATGAAAAAATTCAATCTACCTGTTGTTGTTGCTATAAACAAATTTGTAACTGATACAGATAATGAAGTTGAATTAATTAAAGCTCATTGTGAATCTTTAGATGCACCTGTAGCTCTATGTGAAGTATGGGCTAAAGGTGGAGAAGGTGGAGAGGAATTGGCTAAATTAGTTCTTCAAAAAATTGAAGAAAACACTGCTAACTATAAACCTCTTTATGATTTAGAACTACCTATTAAAGATAAAATCTCTAAAATTTGTACAGAGATTTATGGAGCTAACGGAGTTTCTTTCTCTGCAGCTGCTAATAAAACTATTAAACAACTTGAAGAGCTAGGATATGGTAATCTTCCTATCTGTATGTCAAAAACTCAAAAATCAATATCTGACAAAGCAAATCTTCTTGGAAGACCAACTGATTTCACTGTTGAGATTGATACAATTAAACTTGCCGCTGGAGCTGGATTCATTATTGCTATGGCGGGTGGTATCATTGATATGCCTGGACTTCCTAAAGTTCCTGCAGCTGAACTTATTGATATCGATGAAAACGGTACTATTACAGGTTTATTCTAAATAACTTTGACCCTTACTTAAATATAAGTAAGGGTTTTTTATTTTTGTAAAATATAGTATAATATATTAAAATTCTACTGCATGTGAGGGATAAATATGAAAATTGGTAAACTTACTATTTCAGATTTAAATGATTTAATTTTTAAAAATATAAAAAATAGTAACGAAAGAATTCTTTCTGCTGGTGAAGTTGGAAGTGACTGTGCAGCTATTGAAGTTGGAGATGAAGTTGTTTATCTATCTACAGACCCTATAACTGGAACTAGTACTGGACTTGGAAAACTTGCAATCAACATCAACTGTAACGATATTGCTACAGAGGGAGTTTCTCCAACTGGTATAATGCTTACTATCTTAGCTCCTCCACACACTCAAAAAGAAGAGATTGCTTTGATTATGAAAGAAGCCCAAGAGGAAGCTGACAAACTTGGAGTTTCTATAATCGGAGGACACACAGAGATAACAGCAGCAGTCAACAAAACGATCATATCTGCTACATCTATTGGAATAGGAAAAAAATCTGACTTTAAAAAAAGAGAAACTATTGTCGCTGGAGATAGGTTAATCATAACTAAAGGAGTTGGAATTGAGGGAACTGGCATTATTGCTTTTGAAAAAGAGCTGGAACTTTTAGATGTTTTTCCAAAAGAAACTATCCAATTTGCAAAAAATCTTTTAGATTTAACTAGTGTTGTTAAAGATGGAGTTGTGGCTAATAAGTTTTCAAAAGGTATGCATGATGTAACAGAAGGTGGGCTTTTAGGTGCTCTTTGGGAATCTAGTTGCTTCTATAATTTAGGTTTGGAGATTTCATATGATAAAATATTTATTCATCAATGCACAAAAGAGATTTGTAAATACTTTAAAATAGATCCTCTAAAGCTTATTTCAAGTGGAACTATGCTTATGGTTGTCAGCGAAGAAAATTCAGAGTTACTAATTAATGAATTGAAAAAAAATGGTATTGAAGCTTTTGATATCGGAGTATTTACAAATTCTAATGAGAAAGTTTTAATAAAAAATGGTGAAAGAATCAAAATTTCTTCACCTGAAAGTGATGAGTTATATAAAGTTATATAGTTAGGAGAGATTATATTGAATATAAAACAAAGAGTAATTGGTTTATTAAGTGAGTTTGAAAAAGGAAAATATTCTAACATTCTTTTAAATGAATATTTTTCAAAAAATAATTTAAGTAAAGGTGAACGTGGATTTATCACCGAAGTTTTTTACGGTGTTATTAGAAACGACATCTATTTAAACTATCAATTAGAAAAAAGAACTAAAGCAGTTAAAAAAAATTGGATTAAAAATCTTTTAAAAATCTCTATTTATCAAGCTACTTTTATGGAAAGTGACGATAAAGGAGTAGCTTGGGAAGCAACTGAATTAACTAAAAAGAAATTTGGAGTTCCTGTTAGTAAATTTGTTAATGGAGTTATTAGAAGTTATTTAAGAGAAAAAGATGAAGAGATTCAAAAGCTTAAAGAAGAGGATAAATTAGATCTTTTATACTCTTATCCAAAATGGTTCTATGACAAAATCAAAAAAGAGTACAAAGAAAATACAGAACAAGTTCTAATTTCACTAAAAAAAGTACCTTATATGAGTATTAGAGTAAACACTTTAAAATATTCTGAAGAGGAGTTTGAAACTCTTTTGAAAACTTTAAAAATTGATATAATTAAGAAAGTGGATACTATATATTATATTGATTCAGGTATTGTTTTACATACTGATGAGTTTAAAGATGGTAAAATCATAGCTCAAGATGGTTCATCTTATCTTGCTGCTAAAATTTTAAATCCAATAGCTGGAGAAAAAGTTGTTGATACTTGTAGTGCACCTGGAAGTAAAACTGCTGTTCTTGGTGAGCTTATGAATAACACTGGAGAGATTTATGCTTTAGATATCCATCAACATAAGATAAAAATTATTGAAGAAAATCTAAAAAAATTAGGTCTTACAAATGTTAAAGCTATCAAGCTAGATGCTAGAAAACTTAAAGAGCAAGGACAAAAGTTTGATAAAATTCTTGTAGATGCTCCTTGTAGTGGATATGGAGTTTTAAGAAAGAAACCCGAAGCTCTTTACAATAAAAACATGGCTAATGTTAATGAGTTAGCCGGATTACAATATGATATTTTAGAATCTGCTGCAACTACATTAAAAGTTGGTGGAGATTTAGTTTACAGTACTTGCACTATATTTTCAGAAGAAAATAGTGATAATGTTGAAAAGTTTTTAAATAACCACAAAAACTTCTCAGTTCAAAAATTTGAGATGCCTGAAAATGTAAATGGGCACTTTGATAAAATCGGTGGATTTTTAATTGATTATACAGAAGAAATTTTAGATAATTTCTATATTATTAAGCTAAGAAAGGATTTTGAATAATGTTAGATGAATTAAAAGAAGCTAACGGCTATGTTGTTAGTAAAATAGAGGAAACAGACTCTTTAATTTTAGAGATGGAGGCTTTTGCTTTAGAGCACAACGTGCCTATCGTTACAAAGGAAGTTGCTAAGTATCTAGATTTTTTAGTTTCTAGTCACAATTTTAAAAATATACTTGAGATTGGAACTGCAATTGGATACTCTGGAACTATAATGGGAAGAGTTGCTAAAAAAAATGGTGGTAAATTGACTACTATTGAAATTGATGAAGTAAGATACAATCAAGCTTTAGAAAATTTCAAAAAAGGAGACCTTTTAGATTCTGTTAATCTTATTTTAGGAGACGGAACTGAAGAGGTTAAAAAATTAAATGAAAAATTTGACTTTATCTTTATTGATGCTTCAAAAGGTCACTATATGGAATTTTTCAACGATTCATTTGAAAGACTTACTGAAAATGGTATGATTTTTATTGATAACATCATGTTCAGAGGATATCTGTATAAAGAGTATCCAAAAAGATTTAAAACTATAGTTAGAAGACTTGATGAGTTTATAACTTATCTTTCTCAAAATCATGATTTCGTTCTTCTTCCATTTGGAGATGGAATTGGTCTTGTAAAAAAATAAATAACTATTTTAATAATAGAAAAAGTAGGGGGTCTAATTAAATATTTGTGTAAACCTTCAAGTTGGGGTAATATTAAATTATCTAACT
>NZ_JRJZ01000140.1:0-11850 GCF_000800875.1 Cetobacterium sp. ZWU0022 | reverse complement strand
ATAACTATTATACCTCAAAGGATTGGAGTAGTTTCAATAAATTTTAAGTTAACAGAAACGTTTTTAAAATTAGGAGGGAGATATGAAAAAACTTATCAACAATAAAGAAGACATTGTAAAAGAAATGGTTGAAGGAATGGTAAAAGCTTTTCCAAATGAGATTGAAAGTGTTAATGAACTGCCTATTATTATAAGAAAAAATAAAAAACAAGGAAAAGTAGCTTTAGTAAGTGGAGGAGGAAGTGGGCATGAGCCTTCACATGCTGGATTTGTTGGGTTTGGAATGTTAGATGGAGCTATAGCGGGGGAAGTTTTCACATCTCCGAGTGCAGATAAAGTTTATGAAGCTATTAAGGCTGTTGATAATGGAGAGGGAGTTTTACTTATAATAAAGAACTATAGTGGAGATGTAATGAATTTTGAAATGGCTGCAGAAATGGCTGAATTAGATGGAATAAAAGTGAATAAAGTTATTGTCGATGATGATATAGCAGTAGAGAATAGTACATATACGATAGGTCGAAGAGGGATAGCAGGAACTATTTTTGTTCATAAAATATTAGGTGCAGCAGCAGAAGAAGGATATTCACTGGATAAGATAAAAGAGTTAGGAGATAGGGTTATAAGAAATATAAAAACAATGGGAATATCCTTAAAGTCATGTACTGTGTTTACTACTGGAAAGAGTAGCTTTGACTTAGCTGATGATGAAATTGAAGTAGGATTGGGGATTCATGGTGAACCAGGAACGCATAGAGAAAAATTTCAAAATGCAGATGTACATGTAGATCATATTTTAGATAAAATTTTAGAGGAATCAAATATTCAAAATGAAAAAGTTGCTGTATTAATAAACGGATTAGGTGAGACAACATTGATAGAGTTATTTATAGTGAGCAACAGAGTTTCAAATGTGCTGAAAGAAAAGAATATTCATGTAGAAAAAACATTAGTTGGAAATTATATGACTTCTCTTGATATGGGTGGATTTTCGATAAGTATTTTAAAATTGGATGAAGAGAGTGAAAGGTTATTGAAATCAAAATCAGATACGATTGCACTAAAAACTTTTTAAGGAGTTTATGAGGATGGATATAATAAAAATAATAGATAGTATTGCTGATAAAATATTTGAGAAAAGGGATGAATTGAGTGAGTTAGATAGAGCTATTGGTGATAGTGATCATGGCGTGAATCTATCGAGAGGATTTCAAAAAATTAAGGAGGAGAGTTCTATCTTTTCAAAGTTGAATTATTCTGAAATAGCAAATAAGATGGCTATGATATTGATATCTAATGTTGGTGGGGCTTCTGGTGCAATTTACGGAACAGGATTGATGAGGGTTGCTCAAAGTTTAAAAGGAGTAGAAGAATTAGATAGAGATAAAGTTGGAGTGGCTTTAGGGGCAATGGTTGAGGGGATAAAATTTAGAGGAAAGGCTATAGCAGGAGAAAAAACGATGTTGGACACTTTAGAACCTGTAGAAAAAATTTTTCAAGAATCTAAAGAGTTATCTATATGTGAATTTTTAGATAAAATAGAGGAAGTGGCTCAAGAGGGTATGGAGTCAACAAAAGATATGCTTGCCACAAAGGGAAGAGCTAGCTACTTAGGAGAGAGAAGTATAGGACACATAGATCCAGGGGCAATGTCATCGTATATAATAGTAAAAACAATATGTGAGAACTTAAGGGAGGAGTTTAAATGTTAGGATTTGTAATAGTTTCACATAGTAAAAAATTAGCTCATGAAGTTATAGAGTTGTGTAATGAAATGAAAAAATATGAGTTTCCTGTTGTTAATGGAAGTGGTACAAACGGAGAACATTTAGGATCAGATCCATTGATAATAGTTGAAGCTATAAAAAAAGCATATACAAAAAATGGTGTTGTGATTTTCGGAGATTTAGGAAGCTCAATACTGAACTCAGAATTAGCAATAGAATTTTTAGATGGAGATTATGATAAAAGTAAAATAAAGATTATGGATGCTCCTTTGGTAGAAGGGGTTATAATGGCGATGGCTATTAATGATGAAAAGTTGACAGTTCATGAATTGATCGAAGAGTTGAAGGATTTTAAAGTTATGAGTAAAATTTAGATATGGAAAAGTGTGGTTTTTAAAAGAACCACACTTTTTTATATTTTTTTAATATAAAATAGGATCAATTATAATTTTTTTTGTATAATTTTCCTTTTTATTTTCTTGAATTTTATCTAAAATCATATTTGCAGTAAGATTTCCCATCTCTTTTCTTGAACGAGTTATTATATTTATTTTTGGTGTCATCTTGAAAAGGTAATCAGGAATATCAAATCCTAAAATTTTATATGTATCATACAATGAAGAGTCAGTATTGTTTATAAAATTTAATACACCGATGGTCATAAAATTATTTAAAATTAAAATTCCATCGATATCGATTTCAGAATTAACAATATTTTTCATAGCAATAGTTCCACTTTCTATTTTCATATCCCCTTGAAATATAAGCTCGAAATTAAAGGGAATAGCATTTTGATTAAGGGCGTATTGATACCCTTCAAATCTATTTTTTATATTTTTTAATTCCAATGATCCTGGAATGACAGCGATGTTTTTACATCCTTTAGAAATAAGGAGTTCTGTAGCTAGAAATCCAGCATGAAAATCATTTAAAAACACACCTTCTAAAGGAAAATCAAGCTCTCTATCAAAAAGAACAACAGGAATTTTTGAGTCTTGTAGTAGTTTTACATTTTTTGCGGATTCCATTCCGTTGCTTACACAAAAAATAACACCGGCAGCTCCATTTTTAATAATACTTCTGACAATAATTTTTTCGTTTTCAATATTTTCATCAGTGTCATAAATAGTTATTTGATAGCCTTGTTCTCTTAAAACTTTAGAAATCTCTTTAATTATTTCTCCGAAAAACGGGTTTTCAAAATCAGGAATTATGATAACGATATTATTTTCATCAGAAATTTTAATAAGATTATTTTTAGCTAAAAAAGCTTTGATTTCTTCTCTTTTTTTTTCACTAACACCAGGTTTATTATTAATTACTCTAGAAAGAGTAGCTTTTGAGACGTTTAATTTATCAGAAAGTTCTTGTAAATTCATAAAATTCCTCCACTAAAATATCGATTATTAATTATAATAGCTCATAAGTAACAAAAAAGCAAATTTATTTATTTTAAAACGAAAAATTTTTCTTTATTAAGAAAAATTTTTCTTAAATGCTATTGATTTTTTGAAATAATGTGGTATATATCTATTAAGAGGTTAAAAACGAAACAAAAAAAACTATATTAGGAGGAAAAGTTATGATTAAAATTAAAAAAATAGCTTTACTTGTAACAGTTGTAGCATCAGTATTTTTAGGATGTGGGAAAAAAGAAGGACAATCATCAAATAGTAGTGGAGTTGATGTAGGAGTTGCTATGCCGACAAAATCATCACAACGTTGGATTGATGATGGTAATAATGTTGTAAAAACCTTGACAGAATTAGGTTATACATCAAACTTACAATATGCAGAGGATGTAGTTGAAAATCAAATCTCACAAATAGAAAATATGATGACTAGAGGAGTTAAGGTTCTTATAATAGCTTCAATAGATGGAAATGCATTGACAGATGTGACTAAAAAAGCAGCAGATCAAGGAATAAAAATCATATCTTATGACAGATTAATAACGAACACACCATATATAGAATATTATGCAACATTTGATAACTTTAAAGTTGGTGTATTAGAAGGACAATATATAGAAAATGCTTTAGGATTAAAAACGAATCCAGGACCATTTACAATTGAATTATTCGGAGGATCACCAGATGATAATAATGCGTATTTCTTTTACGATGGAGCAATGTCAATACTTGAACCATATATAAAATCAGGAAAATTAATTGTGAGAAGTAACCAAATGGGTATGGATAAGGTTGCGACATTAAGATGGGATGGATCTTTAGCACAATCTAGAATGGATAACCTATTAGGAACTTTTTATACAGATGGAAAATTAGATGCAGTGTTATCACCATATGACGGGATCTCTTTAGGAGTAGTCTCATCTTTAAAAAGTATGGGATTTGGAAGTGGTGATAAAAAGATGCCTATTATAACAGGTCAAGATGCACAAATAGCTGCAATAAAATCTATAATTGCAGGAGAACAAACACAAACAGTATTAAAAGATACTAGTAAATTAGCTAAGGTAGCAGGAAATATGGTTGATTCGATAATGAAAGGAAAAGAGCCTGAAATAAATGATAGAACAACTTATAATAATGGCGTGAAAATAGTTCCATCATATTTATTAGAACCGATAAGTGTAGATAAAAATAACTGGAAAGAAGCAATAATAGATTCTGGATATTACACAGAAGATCAGATAAAGAACTAGATAAAAATAATAAAATTAGTTAAGGAGAGATTGATGAAAAGTAATTTTATCCTAGAAATGAAAAATATTACAAAAAAATTTAATAATATTAAAGCTTTAGATAATGTAAATATAAAAGTAAAAAAAGGGGAGATTCACTCAATTTGTGGAGAGAATGGGGCTGGAAAATCAACTTTAATGAAAGTTTTAAGTGGAGTTTATCCATCAGGAACATTTACAGGTGAGATATACTTTAATGAAAAACTTTGCAAATTTAATAATATTAAAGAGAGTGAAAAAGAGGGGATTGTTATAATTCATCAAGAATTAGCTTTAATGCCGAATATGACTATTGCTGAAAACATATTCTTAGGAAATGAGAAGAAGAATAAATTAGGAATAGATTGGAACACAACTATGAATGAAGCTATATCTCTCCTTAAAAAAGTTGGATTAAAAGAGGATCCAGGAAAATTAATTCAAGAGATTGGCGTAGGAAAACAACAATTAGTTGAAATAGCCAAAGCATTAGCTAAAGACGTAAAAATTTTAATATTAGATGAACCAACAGCAGCATTGAATGAAAATGATAGTGAAAATTTATTAAAATTATTAAAGCATTTACAAAAAGAGGAGGGGGTTACTTCAATAATGATATCTCATAAATTAAATGAGATTGCAGAAGTAGCAGATTCGGTGACGATAATAAGAGATGGAAAAACGATTGAAACTATAGTGGTAGAAAATCAGAATCTATCTCAAGATCGAATAATTAGAGGGATGGTAGGAAGAGATATAACTGATAGATATCCATCTAGAGAATCAAATCCTTCAGAAGTTTTCTTTGAATTAAAAGAATGGCAGGTAAATAGTAGATCGGATAAAAATAAAGAAATTTTAACAAATATAAACTTCCATGTAAAAAAAGGAGAGGTAATCGGGATAGCAGGACTTATGGGTTCTGGAAGAACAGAACTTGCATTGAGTATTTTTGGAGAATCATTTGGAAATAAAGTTCGGGGAATAGCATTAAAAGATGGAGAAAAAATAGACATTAGTACAATTGGAAAGGCTATAGATAATAAAATAGCATATATAACCGAAGATCGAAAAGGTGATGGTTTGATACTAGATGAATCTATAAAGTTTAATACGACTTTATCAAATTGGCGTGGAATCTCTAAAAAAGGAATATTGAATAATGAGGAAGAGATAGTAGTAGCTGAGGAGTTTAGAAAAAAATTGAGGATAAAGTCAAATGATATAGAGCAAAATGTGACTAATTTAAGTGGAGGAAATCAACAAAAAGTTCTTTTAGCAAAATGGTTATATACAGATCCAGATGTTTTTATATTAGATGAACCAACAAGAGGAATAGATGTTGGAGCTAAATATGAGATATATAGTATTATAAATGAACTTGTAGAAAATAAAAAATCGGTAATAATAATTTCCTCTGAAATGCCTGAACTTATAGGAATGAGCGACAGAATATATGTAATGAGCGAAGGGAGAATAAACGGTGAGATACATAAAAGTGAGTTTTCTCAAGAGAAAATAATGGAGTTAGCTATTTAAATATAATGGAGGTTTTATATGGAAGCTTTAGTTAAGAAAAATAAAAAAATGGAAAATTCAGAAGAGGTAAATATAAAGAAAGAGTTTAATTTAAAAAATGGAATTAGAAAATATGGAATGTTAATAGCATTAGCTGTAATAATGGTTTTATTTGCAATATTAACCGATGGAATATCTTTAAGACCATTAAATATAACAAATCTGATACTTCAAAATAGTTATATCTTAATTTTAGCAATAGGAATGTTATTGGTTATTATAACAGGAAATATAGATCTTTCTGTTGGATCAGTGGCAGCATTTATAGGAGCTATAGCGGGATATATGATGATCACTTTAAATATGAATTATATAGTAGCTATAATAATTTCTATAGGAGTTGGAGCTTTAATTGGAGCATTACAAGGAGCAATAATAGCATATATAAAAGTTCCTGCATTCATAGTAACCTTGGGTGGAATGTTAGTTTTTAGAGGCTTAACAATGGTAACACTTCAAGGGAGATCTTTGGCACCATTTCCAGATGGATTGAGAGCATTGAGTTCTAACTTTATAGTTGATATTTTTTCAGGGGTATCATTACATATGACAACAATATTGATAGGTGTAGTTTTTTCAATACTATATATAATAGTAGAGTTTAAAAAGAGAGGAGACAAAGTAAGGTACAATTTAAGCGTAGAAAATATAAACGTATTTGCTATAAAAATGTTAATGGTTGCATTGATGATAAATTTATTCACATACACATTAGCAGCTTATAAAGGAGTTCCAACAATATTGGTTGTTTTAAGTATTTTGACAATTCTATACAGCTACATAACTAGAAAAACAATTTTTGGTCGTCATATATATGCTATAGGTGGAAATGAAAAAGCGGCAAAACTATCGGGAATAAAAACAAAAAAAGTATTGCTGATGGTTTATGTAAATATGGGAATTTTAGCTGCAATATCTGGAATAGCTTTTGCAGCAAGATTAAATGCTGCAACTCCAAAAGCAGGGAACGGATTTGAATTAGATGCGATTGCAGCTTGTTATATCGGAGGAGCTTCAGCAAGTGGAGGAGTAGGAACAATAATCGGTGCAATAATCGGTGGACTTGTTATGGGAGTAATGAACAACGGAATGTCAATTTTAGGTGTAGGAATAGATTGGCAACAAGCTATTAAAGGGATTGTTCTTGTTCTTGCAGTAATTTTTGATATTTACACAAAATCAGGAAATAATGAAACTAAATAGGGGGAAGTAGTTATGAAAAGAAAAAATTATGTTATTGGAATAGATTATGGTTCTGACTCATGTAGATCAATAATTGTAGATGCAAATACGGGAGAGCAGATAGGTGGAGAGGTATTCGCTTATCCGAGATGGAAGAATAAAGAGTTTTGTACTCCAGAGCAAAATATATATAGACAGCATCCATTAGATTATATTGAAGGATTGGAGTTTGTAATAAAGAAGCCTTTGGAAAATTTACCAAAGGAGGTTAGAGAAAATATAAGAGGAATATCTGTTGATACGACAGGTTCGACACCGGTGGCAGTTGACGAAAAAGGAACTCCTTTAGCATTATTAAAAGAGTTTGAAAAAAATCCAAATGCAATGTTTGTATTATGGAAAGATCATTCATCAACAGAGGAAGCGGATTTAATAAATAAAACAGCTAAAAGCTGGGGTGGTGTGGATTACACTAAATATTCTGGTGGAGTTTATTCATCAGAATGGTTTTGGGCAAAATTGCTTCATATTATAAAAGTTGATGCGAAAGTTGCTGAAAAAATTTATAGTTGGGTTGAACATTGCGATTGGATACCGGCTTTATTGACAGGAGTAGATAGAGCTGAGGAGATAAAAAGAAGTAGATGTTCAGCAGGTCATAAAGCTATGTGGAACGAAGAATTTGGAGGACTTCCATCTGAAGAGTTTCTAAGACTCTTAGATTCAAGATTAGCAGATTTAAGAAAAAATATGTATACGAAGACATATACTTCAGAGGAAAAAGCAGGAGTTATTTCGAAGGAGTGGGCAAACAGGTTAGGACTTCCAGAGGATGTAGTAATCGGAATTGGTGCTTTTGATGCTCATATGGGTGCTGTTGGAGGACAGATAAAACCATATTCTTTTGTGAAAGTTATGGGGACTTCAACTTGTGACATATTGATGATTCCTAAAAATGAGATGGTGGGAGTTCTTGTTCCAGGAATTTGTGGGCAAGTAGATGGATCTGTTGTAGAGGGAATGATTGGACTTGAAGCAGGACAATCTGGATTTGGTGATATATACTCGTGGTTCAGAGAGTTACTTTTATGGCCAATTAAAAGCTTAGATATGTTTACAGAGGATCAGATTGAAGAGTATAGAGATCAAATGTTACCAATGCTAGAAAAAAAGGCTCTTGAGATAAACGCAAGTGAAAGCACAGTATTTTCTTTAGA
Source organism: Cetobacterium sp. ZWU0022 (assembly GCF_000800875.1). Classification (NCBI taxonomy): domain Bacteria; kingdom Fusobacteriati; phylum Fusobacteriota; class Fusobacteriia; order Fusobacteriales; family Fusobacteriaceae; genus Cetobacterium; species Cetobacterium sp. ZWU0022. The sequence goes on along the minus strand of NZ_JRJZ01000140.1, from coordinate 3,460 downwards.
TTGGATGAATGGAAGAAGAACTCCTAATGCAAATCAAAAATTAAAGGGAGCAATTTCAAATTTAACTTTAGATTCTGATGCACCAAAAATATATCGTTCTTTAATAGAGGGAACGGCTTATGGAGCTAAGGCAATTGTAGATACGTTTATAGAAAAAAATATAAGAATAGATGAGATTATAGGAATTGGTGGGGTTGCTAAAAAATCACCTCTAATAATGCAAGTTATGGCAGATGTATTGAATAAACCTATAAAAGTTGCAGACTCACTTCAAACAGTAGCTTTAGGAGCGGCGATATTTGCAGCAAAAGTTTCTGGAGTTTATGAAAATATTCAGGATGCACAAGAAGTGATAGGAAGTAAATTCCAAAGAGAGTACTTCCCTATTGAAGAAAATGTAGAAGTGTATAAAAAATACTATGAAGAGTACAAACAACTAGGAAAACACATAGAAAATAGAGTTAACTGAGGAGGATTTTAATGTTAGAAGAGCTAAAAAAGCAGGTATATGAAGCTAATATGAGATTAAAAGATGAAAAACTTATAATTTTTACATGGGGAAATGTTAGTGGAGTTACACAAGATAGAAAGCATATGGTTATAAAACCAAGTGGTGTTGATTATGACTTGCTTACTCCTGATAAGATGGTAGTTTGTGATATGCAAGGAAATATTATAGAGGGAGATTTAAAACCGTCATCAGATTATAAAACTCATTTAGAAATATACAAGGCTGCTTCAAATGTAGACGGAGTTTGTCACACGCATTCGAAATGGGCAACAATTTGGGCTCAAAGTAAAAGAGAGATTCCAAATTACGGAACAACTCATGCAGATTATTTTCAGGGATATATACCTTGTTCAAGAGATATGAGTGAAGAAGAGATAACGTCAGATTATGAAGAGAATACGGGAAAGGTTATTGTAGAAACCTTAAAAGGTAAGGATTTTTTAAAAAATAAAGCAGTATTAGTTTCAAGTCATGGACCATTTACTTGGGGGACTTCAGCTAGCGATAGTGTTGACACGGCTATAGTTTTAGAAGAGATTGCTTATATGGCGAAATATACGGAAGATTTAAATCCAAAAATAGATTCGATAAATAAAGTTTTACAAAATAAACATTTTAATAGGAAGCATGGAAAAAATGCCTACTATGGACAAAAATAATGGATATCAGAAAAATATTAAATTAAAAATAACTAGGAGGCTACAATGAAAATTTGGTTTGTAACAGGAAGTCAACATCTTTATGGAGAAGAGGCACTGAAACAGGTGGCGAAGCAAGTCGAAGAAATTATAGATTATATGAATAATTCAAAGAGATTGGGATTAGAAATAATAAATAAAGGGATTGTTACGACCTCTGAAGAGATTGAAAATTTATTGAAAGAAGTGAATTTCAATAACGAATGTGGAGGAGTTATAACTTGGATGCATACATTTTCTCCGTCTAAAATGTGGATAAATGGATTGAAACAACTGAATAAACCGCTACTTCATTTTCATACGCAATATCACAGTGAAATTCCTTTAAATGAAATAGATATGGATTTTATGAATTTAAATCAAGCTGCTCACGGGGATAGAGAGCACGGATTTATTCATGCTAATTTAAAAACAAAAAGAAAAGTTATACATGGGTATTGGAAGGATTCTCATACTTTAGAAAGAGTAGATAATTGGATGACACTTTGTAAAGGAATTGGATTTTCAAACAGCTTAAAAGTTTGTAGATTTGGAGATAATATGAGAAATGTTGCAGTAACAGAGGGTAATAAAGTAAGTGCACAAATGAAATTTGGATGGGAGATCAACACATGGCCAGTAGGAGATTTAGTTAGATATATAGAAGCAGTTACAGAAAGAGAATTAGATGAGCAGTTAAAAGAGTATGAAAATAGATATACGGTAGATACTGATAAACTAGAGTCAATTAAATATCAAGCAAAATTAAATATAGCCATGAAAAAATTCTTAAAAGATAGAGGGTGTATGGCGTTCACAGATACATTTGAAGACTTACATGGAATGAATCAACTTCCAGGGCTTGCAACACAAAACTTAATGATGGATGGATATGGTTTCGGAGGAGAGGGAGATTGGAAAACGGCAGCAATGGTTTCAATTCTAAAAAATATGGTTGGGGAAAATAGTAAAACAAGTTTTATGGAAGATTATACATATCATATAAATAATGAAAGTTTAGTTTTAGGATCACATATGTTAGAGGTATGTCCATCTATTGCAGAAGGGAAACCATCGATAGAAGTTCATCATCTAGGGATTGGTGGAAAAGAAGATCCTGCAAGAATTGTATTTTCTGGGAAGACAGGAAAAGCAATTCAAGTAAGTTTGATAGAATTAGAGGGAAGATATAGACTTATAGCAAATGTTTGTAATGCGGTAAAACCTGTAGGAGATATGCCAAACTTACCGGTAGCGAGAGTTATGTGGCGACCGGAACCATCTTTAGAAACTGCGTCTGAAGCATGGATTATTGCTGGAGGAGCGCATCATACTGCTATGACTTATGATGTGAGTGTTGAAACACTTAGAGATTTCGCTGATTATTATGACATTGAATTTGTATTGATAGATAAAACATTAAATTTAAATACTTTTAAAAGAGATTTGGAGTTAAATGAGCTTTTATTTAAATTAAAAAGTTTATAGGAGAAAAAATATGAAGATATTTATAGATACAGCGAATGTAAATGAAATAAGAGAAGCTAATGATATGGGGGTGATTTGTGGTGTAACTACAAATCCGAGCTTAATAGTAAAAGAAGGAAGAGTATTTAAAGAAGTTATAAAAGAGATAACAGAGATTGTAGATGGACCAATAAGTGCTGAGGTAATCTCTTTAGAAGCAGATAAAATGGTAGAGGAAGCTATCCCTTTGACAGAGATTCATGAAAATATAGTTATAAAACTTCCAATGACGATTGAAGGATTAAAAGCTTGTAAAAAATTGTCTGAGATAGGTATAAAAACAAATGTGACGCTTATATTTACTTCTTCTCAAGCTCTTTTAGCAGCAAGAGCAGGTGCGACATATGTAAGCCCATTTTTAGGAAGACTTGATGATGTAGGAACAGATAGTGTAACTTTGATTTCAGAAATTGCGGAGATTTTTGAAAAGCATAACTTAAATACAGAAATTATAGCAGCTAGTATTAGAAATCCTTGGCATGCTAAAGAAGCGGCAAAAGCAGGAGCTCATATAGGAACAATTCCATATTCAATAATTATTGCGATGACAAGACACGAATTGACTGATAAAGGGATAGAAAGATTTTTAAAAGATTGGGAGAATGCAAAAAAATAGTATATTTAAGGGAGAGAGTTGATGAAAGTAAGAGATATTAAACTTGTAGAAGATAAAGCACGTGAAATAAGAAAAGACATTGTTCAAATGATTTGTAAATCTAAGTCAGGACATCCAGGAGGATCATTA
>NZ_JRJZ01000080.1:0-396 GCF_000800875.1 Cetobacterium sp. ZWU0022 | reverse complement strand
TGAACGTACTAAAAAAGATATCACAAAGATGGAAGCGATTATTGGTTCTGAAAATAGATTAAAAACTTTGGCTCAGGATTTTATAGAGCACTGGGAGATGAGAAGAGATAACGCCTTTGGTAAATGTATGATTGTAGCTATGTCTCGTAAAATATGTGTGGATTTATATAACGAGATTGTAAGTTTAAGACCTGAGTGGCACAATGAAGATAAAGCTAAAGGAAAAATAAAAGTTGTTATGACAAGTGATATTAGTAAAGACCCTATGGAGTTTAAACAACATTTTACTACAAAGCAGGAGAGAGAAGAGCTTGCTAATAGAATGAAAGATGACAGTGACGAGTTAGAGATTGTTATAGTTCGTGATATGTGGCTAACAGGGTTTGACGTTCCATC
>NZ_JRJZ01000005.1:0-3367 GCF_000800875.1 Cetobacterium sp. ZWU0022 | reverse complement strand
ATCTTTATCCCTTTTCAAAGAACTGGACCTATTTTTCATCTTTAGTTAACAGATTCTTTAATTTTATAAAGTTATTATACTCTATTTTTTTAAATCTTTAAAACATTTCAAAAAAAATAGAGCCAAAGCTCTATTTTACTGTTATAAATTTTAAAAACTCTTTCAATCTCAAAGCTTTACTATATAAAAAACCTTGTCCTATATCAACGTTATTATTTTTTAAAAATCCTAATTGATAATCGTTTTCTATTCCTTCAGCTACAATCTTAAATCCTAGACCCTTTACTAACTTTATCAAATTTTGATAAACATATCTAGAACTTGCCCCCTCTTCTTTAACCATATCCAAAATAGATTTATCAAACTTTATAGTATCAACATCTAATATTCCCAATAATGCTATTGATGAATTTCCAGCTGTAAAGTCATCTATCGAAACTGTAATGTCCTTATCTTTCAACACTTCTATTTTTTCTTTGATTGTTAATACATTTAATGCTAATATTGACTCTGTTAATTCAATCTCTAAATTTATACCAGAAATTCCTATTTTTTGCATTAAATCAAATATAGTTGATATAAAGTCATCTCTTTCGAAGGTTTGAAGTGAAACATTAAAAGATAATTTTAATTTTTTTTCATTTAACGCCTCTTCATATCTTTTCAAAAAATTCATAGTTTCTTCTGCCATTAAATAATCCACCAAATGTATTTTCTTTAATTCTTCAAACATTGGAATGAACTCTGCCGGAGAAATAAATCCTAATTCGTTGGTTTCCCATCTTGCTAAAACTTCTGCTCCAACAACCTCTAGTGTTTTAACATCAAACTTCGGTTGGAAAACCGGATACATACCTCTGATATTTTTCTCATTAATTAATTTTTTTATTTTATTTTTTCTTTCTATCTTCTCTATAAGTAATTTATCAGCCTTCGTTATTAAAATTTTTTCTTGCTGATATCTCTCATTATTATCAATTATTTCTAAATATTTAAAAATACTTTCAACACTTTCATTCTTACACTTTTTCAAATATGCTATTCTAATCTTATTTTTTATTTTATACTCTTTCTCAAATCCTAATTTTACAATCTCACTTTTTATAAGTTTTGTTAATTTTTCGATATCATCAACTTTTGCAAATATATAAAATTTATCTCCAGCAACTTTGTATATTTTAAACTCTGAACACTCTCTTGCTAATATTCGAACTAGCAAATTCGATATCTCTAATATCACATCATTTCCGATTCTCCAACCTAAATAGTTATTTATATATTTAAGCATACTCAAATTAATCTTTAAACACTGTCCTTCTTTTGTAAAAAATACATCTGCTTCGTTTAAATATGTAAAATAATTAGGTAATTTAGTTAATTTGTCTTTTAAAAAATCTTGATTCTTCTTATTTTTATAGTAAATTTCAAATATGCTATAAAAAACAAAAGCTAAAAAAACTGCACTCAATATGAACTTACCTATATTCTCTTTTTTTCGATTTATTATTTCCTCATAACTATTTTTTTCTTCGCTTTCAATTCCTTTTCTGATTATCTCATCTGTATCTCGACTTGCTCCTAAAGCTTTTTCAATTATATCCCTCAAAACATAATCTTTTGGATGAAATGCGAAACTAACAGGAAACTTATCTCTCTCAATACAAAGACTCCATTCAGAGACATTAATAATATTATAACTCAAAATTATATTTATCTTTTTTTCAGTTAATGCTTTCATTAATTCTTTATAATTTTTATAGAATCTTATATTTTTTTGATTGTAGTGTATTTTGGCATAACTCTCTTCGAAGCTTTCCTTTACAACACCTATTAACATTTCGTCTTTCATTTCTACTCTCTTCAATCCATGAACTTCATATAAAATAACTTCCTCTAAATTTGAAGTAAAAATATACTTTTTCATTCTTTCATTTGTTTTTATCATTGGAAGCATTCTTATTTTCCCTTGATCAAACAAATTTAAAAGCTCTTCCCAGCTACTTTGAGGTTTATTTTGAATTTTAAAATTCATTCCTGTGAAAAAAGAAAATTTTTTTAAAACTTCAGGTAAGGCACCTAAATACTCTTTATCATTTTGTAAATAATAACTCCATTTCTGCTCAGATTCTAAACCAGTCAAAATAATCTGGTTTTTTTCTATGAATTCTTTCTCTTCAAGATTAAGTGATTCTAAAAATTGTTTTTTTTCTTCTTCGCTATTTTTTTTATAAAAAAATTGTGTTAACTCACTTAAATACTTCTCTTTTATAGCATTATTTAAAATAGGTAGTAATTTTTCATTTTTTAAACTAATTCCTAATGCTATTCTTGGAAGCTCAGCAATCCTCATTCTATTTTCATACTTCAAGGCTTCTAATTTCGGAAGTAGTTTTGCTTTTTTTACTTTTTTTGCTTTCAAGAGTTTGCTATTATCTTGAAGTAAAACTTTTGAATTTGCAATCAAATAAAACTTAAAAACTTCATCATATAATTCACTTCCTAAAACATCTTCATTTTTTAAAGATTTCAAATCAATCTCTAAATCTTCTGATACTAAATATAACTCCTCTTTGTAAAAAGGAATTGAAAAAATTATATTACTCATTACTTTATTATTTATATATACTCCGCCTAGAATTTCGTTTTCATCTATTCCACGAACATCATCCATAGATACATATTTAACTTCTAAATCCAACCCCAAATACTCCTCAAACATTTCGATTATAATATCATTAAATGTCTGATTATTATCTTTTCTATTTTTATACTCTTTATCATCTAAGTATAAAAATATCTTCTCTTTTTTATATAAGTCTAAAATCTCTTTTTCCGACTTTGTTTTAGGAATGTAACTTCCTTTTGCAAAACAAAATATGGTTAAAAGAAAAAATAAAAATATTTTCATTAAAATTCTCCTTTATTTATCTTCAAAGAAATTTTGAACTATGGTTTTATTTTTTTATATTAATAATAAAAAAAGTTGCAGTAAAAATTTTACTGCAACTGGCTGCCATTTTACAGGCCCTATAGCTTTGCGTCATAAAGTTTCCTTTATTTTGCCTATATTCTTCAAGTACTTTTTAGAAACTTTTCTATGTGAAATACATCTAAAAATAGTATATTATATAGACAAGGATAAGTCAATCTCAATATTCTAACCCTTTTTATCCAAAAAATTAAAAAAAACTCCATAATATGGAGTTAAATATCTAAATGGTGCCGCTTATCGGAGTCGAACCAATTACCTACTGATTACAAGTCAGTTGCTCTACCAGGTGAGCTAAAGCGGCTTGTAAATAAAAAAATGGTGGTGAGAGAAGGATTCGAACCTTCGAAGGCAGAGCCGTCAGATTTACAGTCTGAT
>NZ_JRJZ01000141.1:0-892 GCF_000800875.1 Cetobacterium sp. ZWU0022 | reverse complement strand
TCTTGGTGGAGCTGTATTTGGTATGGGAGAGGAAGCTATACCATTTGCTATGATTTTAATTCCTATTGTTGTTGGTATGGGATATGATTCGATTACAGGTATCTTTATGTGCTACATATCAACTCAAATTGGATTTGGTACCTCATGGATGAATCCATTCAGCGTGGCTGTTGCGCAAGGTGTTGCAGGAATTCCTGTGCTCTCTGGTGCCATGTTCAGAATCTTTATGTGGATATTTTTCACTGCATTCGGAATTTTTTATACGATGAGATACGCTAAAAAAATAAAAGCAAACCCAGAATTGTCAATTTCTTATGAAACTGATAAATTTTTTAGAGATGATTTCAAAGCGGATGCTACTGACGATTTAGAATTTACTTTAGGTCACAAACTAGTATTCTTAACTATATTCTTAGGTATGTCTTGGATTGTTTGGGGTGTTGTATTGCACGGTTATTACCTTCCTGAAATAGCTGCTCAATTTACAATTATGGGAATAGTTTCTGGAATAATTGGAGTAGTATTTAAACTAAACGACATGACAGTTAATGATATTGCCACATCTTTTAGAAAAGGAGCTGAAGATTTAATTGGAGCCGCCTTAGTTGTTGGAATGGCAAAAGGAATTGTACTGGTTTTAGGTGGAATAGACGCTGGGACTCCTACTGTTTTAAATACAATCTTAAACTCTGTAGCTGGTATTTTAGGAAACTTGCACGCTTCTGTATCTGCAATAGCGATGTATTTCTTCCAGTCTATATTTAATTTCTTTGTTGTTTCTGGATCTGGTCAAGCTGCACTTACTATGCCAATTATGGCACCACTTTCTGATTTAGTTGGAGTTCCTAGACAAGTTGCTGTACTTGCTTTCCAATTGGGAGATGGATTTACA
>NZ_JRJZ01000180.1:0-332 GCF_000800875.1 Cetobacterium sp. ZWU0022 | reverse complement strand
CTTTGCCATAAAAAAAGCACTGGAAAAGACAGCAGATGCTCGTAGCAATGATGGAAAAATCGGTGTTGTTTGGCATACTCAAGGTAGTGGAAAATCTCTAACTATGACATTTTATACAGGGCAACTTATGAAAAAGTTTAACAATCCAACAGTTATAGTTTTAACTGATAGAAATGACTTGGATAATCAACTTTTCGGAACTTTCTCAAAAGCTCAAAGCTATCTAATAGAGACACCAAAACAAGCAGACGATAAAGATAGATTAAAAGAACTACTAAATGTAAGTAGTGGTGGAATAATATTCTCTACAATACAGAAGTTTGCTCCTAAAG
>NZ_JRJZ01000068.1:0-1485 GCF_000800875.1 Cetobacterium sp. ZWU0022 | reverse complement strand
TTGAAGATGAAATAGTAAAACGAATTAAATATGATTTAAAGGGCAGATACACACCAGGAACGGTAAAAAGAGTAGAGATTCCAAAAGGAAATGGAGAATTTAGACCCCTAGGAATACCTAATATTTATGATAGACTAGTACAACTATGTTTTAAACAAGTCTTAGAACCAATAGTCGAAAAAAGTTTTCATAAAAATTCCTTTGGATTTAGACCAGAACGTAGTGCAGAACATGCGATAGCAACTTGTTATCATTGTGTAAACATTTCAAAACTACATTTTGTTGTAGATATTGATATAAAAGGATTCTTCGATAATATAAATCATAAAAAACTGATAAAACAGCTACAGCGATTTAAATCTATCGACAAGAAAACCTTATCAATAATAAAATGCATGCTGAAAGTGGAAACTGTATTACAAAACAAGGATATTGTTCAATCTGAGAAGGGAACTCCTCAAGGTGGAATACTTTCACCACTTCTAGCCAACATAGTTTTAAACGAACTTGACTGGTGGATACACAAACAATGGCTAGGATTAAAAACTAGAAGAGAATATTCCACTCTTGCAAGCAAAGAGAGAGCTCTCAGAGATACAAATTTAACAGAAGTTAGAATTGTTAGATACGCAGATGACTTTAAACTCTTTTGTAGAGATAGAGCATCAGCGGACAAGATGTTTAAACTTGTTAAAATATTCTTAAAAGATAGATTGAAACTAGAAGTTTCAGAAAAGAAATCAAAAATAGTGAATCTAAGAAAAGAGTTTAGTGTCTTTTTAGGAATAAAATTCAAAGCTGTTAAGAATAGAAATAGATTAACTGTGAGGTCATATATATCTGACAAAGCAAGAAAAGCTATCCTAACCTTAATCAGAGAAGAGATAAAAGAGCTTCAAAGAAGACGAACTGCCACCCAAGTCTTAAAATTTAATTCAATAATACTAGGAATTCAAAATTATTATCGCATGGCAACAATGGTAAATATAGATTTTAGTAAAATTGGCTATATAGTTAATAAATCCTTAATGAACAGATTAGGGAAACCATCTGGGAAAAAGGATAAGAAATATAAACTCCGCTATAAAGGATACAACTTTAAAGTATGGAACGTAGCAGGAACAACGATTTTCACGCTACAAGCTATAAAGTTTAAAATACCTAAACTATTTTCAGCGAAAAAGAAAGTTATGAATGTAGAGAAACAAATTGAGATAAACGAAATTGAAAACCCTCAAATAAGAGCAATCTTGAGACTCCAAAGAAACTCAACTTGTGAAGTAACAGGAAAATATATCGCAGGTAACGACAACTTTTATGTTCATAGGCTAGTCCCAAGAGAACATGGAGGAAGTGATGACCTTGAAAATTTAATGTTACTAGATTCTTCATTCAAAGCCTTACTAGAAAGCGAAAATAGAGAGGATTACTATAAAGACAATGAGAATTATGCAAGAATATTAAAAACACTTTCTAAATATAAAT
>NZ_JRJZ01000147.1:0-496 GCF_000800875.1 Cetobacterium sp. ZWU0022 | reverse complement strand
CAGTTTCCAAGTAGTTCCATTACTCTCTTGTCCAAATACAGATATATCTCCAATTCTTCCACTATGATTTTCTATAAACTTTTCAGATTGAACAAACATACCACCACTTCCACAAGCTGGGTCATACACTCTTCCCTTTGTAGGCTCTAAACACTCAACTATGGTTTTAACAATAGACTCTGGAGTATAGAACTGCCCACCATTTTTTCCCTCTGAATTAGCAAATTTTCCTAAGAAAAACTCATAAACTTGACCAAGTACATCTTGCCCTTTATCTGTTTTAGCTTGTAAGTTAATTCCACCAACTATATCTATTAACTCTCCTAGTTTTCCCTTATCTAAAAGAGGATTTGAATATATTTTATATAGAACATCCTTTAATGTTTTATTCTCTTTTTCAATAGCATACATAGCCTCATCAATTTTTATTCCAATCTCTGGAGTTTTTGCACTTTTAACTATCTCTGCCCATCTAGCCTCTTTAGGAACCCAGAAA
>NZ_JRJZ01000060.1:0-2140 GCF_000800875.1 Cetobacterium sp. ZWU0022 | reverse complement strand
ATAGAGGTAGATTTAAAAAAATATAAAGGAAATTTAGATTTAAAAAGAGATTATATTATATTATGTGAAAAAATAACAATTGAATATAGAAATTTAATTAATGAAATTTCAGATTTTTTAGAGGAAAAAATTTTTCCAGAATTAGAGATAATTAAATTATTTTTATTAGCACATTCTATAAAAAATGAAGTCATTTTTGGAAAATTAGAGAAAGAAACTAAAATAACTCCTACCAAAGTAGCAAATTTATCAGAATCTATTTATCGAAAACATTATTTATTTATTCAAAATACATTTTTATTATTTCAAATAGTTCAAAATTTCTTTAGTCAAGATGTAATAACAACTCTAATTTCTCTTACAGATAATAATTTAGAAGAAGAAAAAATCAACAACATGACAAAAGTTCAAATAAAAATAAAGTATATCAGAGACCAAAAAGAAAAAGTTTCAGAAGATATTATATATGGAGGTAACTAATCAAAATGACTATAAAAGATATAATTGATGAAAGAAGGAATCTTCATAAATATCATGACAAAATTTATGAGGATATGATGGAAGGTATAAATAGTAGATTATTAGAAACTAAAAATTTGAAAGACGATGTAAGTAAACAATTTTTAGAAGCTTGTGCTATGGATATTTCTGGTGAAGTTATTAGAAATTTTTTTGATATGTCTGACTATAATCTAACAGTAGACCAATTAATTAGACGTATTTTAGATTTTAAATATGAAAATGAGTTTGATCCCTTAGCTAGTCAATTAGATTTAAGAAAAAATATATATAATATGTCCAATTCAAAAGATACTATAAATAAGATAAATAAAGAGTTAGAAGATAGTAAAATTAAGTTATTTGAAAAAGAGAATAAAAAATATGTAGATTCTGCTATTATACAAAAAGGAAAAAAAGATTATAAAAATCAAAAAATAGAAGACGACAAATTGCAAGATGAAACAGGAAAAGCTTCGGTGGAAAAATTGCAAGTAGATCATAAAATACCACTTGCAACTATTCATATTTCTACAAAATTTTTAAAAAATAGTGGAATAGAAAAATTAAAAGAGTTTTATAATTCGCCAGATAATTTTGCTATGTTGGGAAGCACCGCTAATCAATGTAAGGGAGATGCTAAAGTATTAAATGAAAAAGGTGAAGATATAACTTCTAAAGCAACTCCTGAGCAAATGACAGAAGCAATTATAAAAAAACTTGAAGGTAATCCAAAAACTAGAAAAGAGTCAACAAATGAAAAGTTAAAAAATGATGGAATTTTAGATGAAGATGGAAAAGTGTATCCACATATAAAGAGAAAAATATATGAACAAACAAAAGCAGCACAAAATAAAGAAAGTATTGAGATGTTAAAACAAACAGATTCTTTAAAAGTTGCTAAAGAATCTGCTAAATATACAAAACAAAATATTCATAAAATTTTAGTAGGACAAGCACTTTACTATCTAACTCCACCTCTAATTTATGAAATCAGAATTAATCTGAATAAAAACAATAAAATAGAATCTATTTTAGAAAATTTGGAAAAATCTAGTGATAGAATAATCAATTATATTATATCTAAAAAAACGGAGATTATGTTATCGGTTGGTGAAAAAAGTTTAAAGAAATTTTTAAAAAATATATTTGATATTTTAATTTCAATGATTAGAGCAACAATAAAAAAGATAATAAAAATAATAAAACAAGTTGTTTTAATAAGTGTTGATGCAATAAAAATAATGCTTGATAAAAATCGATCTAAAGCTGAAAAAATGGATGCTATTCTACAGTTAGTATCAGGATTGGTAATAAGTGTTGTCTGTGAAATATTATTTGAGTATATAGAAAAGCAATTTGGTATTCCTGAGGTGTTTTTAATGCCTTTGCAAATGTTAACTACTATAGTTTGTTCAAATTTTATAATGATAACTTTACAAGAGGCTGATTTATTTAGTGTAAGATATGGATATAAAATAGAAAATATTCAAAAAATATTTAAGGAAGAGCAAGAAAATTATGATAATCAATTCGAGAAAATTTTAAATCATATAGATTATAGTAATACTTATGAAATAGATAAGATTAAAAATGAACTTTTAAATTTAAAGCAAGAAATTTCAAATATTGACGTATTTAA
>NZ_JRJZ01000038.1:0-4626 GCF_000800875.1 Cetobacterium sp. ZWU0022 | reverse complement strand
AATAACTATTATACCTCAAAGGATTGGAGTAGTTTCAATAAATTTTAAGTTAACAGAAACTTAATAAAGTAAAGGGGAAATAATGAAAGTAAAAGTATTTGAAAAAGAGATATTAACAAATTGTGTTGAAGATAAAGAGTTTATAAAATTTTTAAAAGAGAATCCAGGATTAAAATTAGAGTTAGATAGTATAGATGTTAGAAAAGAAGAAAAAGTTGAAGATAATAGTTATGTTGTAGAAGGAATTGTAGGTGAATACTTAGAAGAGATTTCATATATACAACCGTTAGAAAAGAAAGATATAGAAAGATTATTAGAAACATTAGACGAAGAGGAGAGTCTTCATGCATTAACAGAGGGAAATCTAAGAGAAGTTGCAAATATAGCTTTTGATTATCTGATTGCTGGAATAGACTATTTAGATTTAATTCAAGAGGGAAGCATAGGAGTAATCAAAGCTTTAGATGAGTATAGACCTTCGAATGGTGAGCTGTTAGAGTATATTAAATTATGGGTTAGAAGAGAGATGCTATTATTTGTTGACGAAAGAGTAGAAACAGAGAAACATATGTATAGAGGTTACTTCTTGAAGAGAAAAGAGGAAGTTTTAGAGCATGAGATAGTTGCTGAATTAGAAGAGGATGAGGAAGTAGAAGCTATTCCTTCGGAAGAGAGATCAGAAATTATAGAAGAGAAGATAAATGAACTTCAAAAATTAGATTATACATCTGTTCCTAAAAAAATATCTCATACAGAGGAAGAGATACTTAAAAGATACTATGGATTAGTAGGAGAAAAAAGAGAGTCTTTATTTGAGATAGAAAATGCTTTAGATTTAAAAAGAGGAGAGGGAGAGCACTTATTTGAAGAGGCTTTAACTAAAATATCTTTAGGAGGAGGAAGAAGCTTAAAAATATGAAGTTAAGTAAACTTGTAAATTTTTTAGAAGAAAAATTCCCAAGATCTTTAGCAGAAGAGTGGGATAATGTTGGATTATTGGTAGGAAAAAGAGATTCTAAGATAGATGGAATACTTTTAGCTTTAGATTTAACTGAGAAGGTCATAGATAAAGCTATTGAAGTTGGAGCTAATTTAATTATAACTCATCATCCAATGATATTTAAACCATTAAAAAATATTACTGGTGATACATTAACAGGAAAAAAAATAATAAAATTAATTGAAAATAAAATTTCAGTTTATTCTATGCATACAAATCTAGATTCTTCAAAACATGGATTAAATGATTTTTTAGGAGAAAATATATTGAAATTGAAAAATGGAGTTATATTAGATCCTTTAGAAAAAAATGGAATTGAATATGGAATTGGTAGAGTGTATAAACTAGATGAGGCTTTATCTCTTGAAAAAATATCAGAAATATTGAAAGAAAAATTAGAGTTAAATAGTATAACTGTAGTGAAAGCAAATGAGCAAAAAGAGATAAAAAAAATAGCTTTAGTAAGTGGTTCTGGAGCATCGTACTGGAGAAAAGCTAAGAAATTAGGAGCGGGAGTTCTAATTACAGGAGATGTAAAATATCATGAAGCCATGGATGCAAAAGAGGAAAACTTTAGTCTGATTGATATTGGACATTTTGAAAGTGAATGGGTTTTTTCAAACTTATTAGAAGATATACTGAAAAAAGAGTTTGAAATAGATATAACAATTTTTAATGATGGCCCAGTTTTTGAAAAAATGTAAGGAGAACATAGGAATGCTAAAAAAAGTAACATTAGGTGCATTATTTCTTTCGACTTTGGTCCTTGGAAAAATAAATGATTATAGAAATGTTTTTTCTGAAGAGAATAAAACTAATTTAACAACTTTAGTTGAAACATTTCAAAAAGAAACAGGAAAAAAACTATATTTAAATACGTTAGAAGAAAACGAAGGGTTTGAAGCAGAAGAGCAAGAAAAAACAGTGATTATAAATTTAATAAAAAATAAAGAGAGTGAAAATGGAATATTGAAAGTTCAATTGAAGATCTCTCAAGATTTAAATCCTGATGAAATCTCATCTGATTTAACACTTCTTTTAACAAATGTAGAGGAGTTTGCAGCAGAAAAAGATGAAACTGTTGTAGCGACAAATTTAGTTGAAGGCTTACAAGAGATATTTGTAGCTTCATCTCAAAACGAAGAAGATAGTAAGGAATTAGAACAGTTGTCATTAGGTACTAAAGTATTTTTAGGAATTGTATTGACAATTTTACTATTATCTATTAGAATAATACAGGTAAAAAGAAAAAAGAAAAAATATAAGTTTAATAAAAAATAGGTATTAGGGTTAATCGCTTGCATTAGCAAGAGGAAAGTCCGGGCTCCATAGAGCAAAAGGGTAGCTAACGGCTACTAAAGGAAACTTTAAGGAAAGTGCCACAGAAAATAGACCGCTACTTTATGTAGTAAGGGTGAAAAGGTGGTGTAAGAGACCACCAGTTCTTTAGGAGACTAAAGAAGCTAGGTAAACCCCCTTTGGAGCAAGACTAAATAGGAGAGAAATAGGGGTTGCTCGTCCTCTCTCAGGGTAAGTTGCTTGAAGCTATAAGCAATTATAGCTCTAGATAAATGATTGACAAATACAAAACCCGGCTTACTTAATGCCTATTAAAAAAGAAGAAAGAGTCAAGAAATTTTAAAAAATTCCTTGGCTTTATTTTTTATAAAAAATCTTATTAGGAGAAGTATAATATGAAAAAAATGAAACTTGTAGTAGGTGTAATATTATTAACATTAATTGGATGTACTCCTTTAGAGAAAAGACAAAGTGAAGAGGAGCGTATATTGTTACCAACGGTTCCTAAAGAAGCTTATGATGTAACTATTTCTACAATATCTGAGGGTGATTTTATACCTCAAACAGATATAATTCATACAGGTCAAAATGTATCGTTAGCTGAAAATGCAATAACAGAAGTAAAATTAAATGGAGTAGATCAAGTTAATATATCGAAAAAACAAGTAAGAAATAAATTGGTATATAATGGTTCTTCAACAACACCGTTTACGGGATCATTTGCAGCGGTAGTAGGTGTTCATAAACACTATGTTGAAGAGTACAAAGATGGTAAATTGGATGGATATAAAATTTGGTATTCAGAAGCAGGAAGAGTAGGAATGAAAGAACCATATGTAGATGGAGTGAAAAGTGGAGTCCAAGAAACTTATTACAGAAATAACGGGAATATTCGTTCGAAGATAACTTATTCAGGTGGAAGAGTATCAGGACCGATGAGTTGGTATGATAATAAAGGTAAAATGGTTTATCAAGAGGACTTTAAAGGTGGAAATGGTGAATGGGTAGCTTATTGGGATAATGGACAAGTTAGAGAAAAAGGAAGACTTGCAAATGGCTTAGCAAATGGTGAATGGAGATATTTCACACAAAAAGGTGAGTTAGAAAAAGTTACTATCTTTAGAAA
Source organism: Cetobacterium sp. ZWU0022 (assembly GCF_000800875.1). NCBI lineage: Bacteria > Fusobacteriati > Fusobacteriota > Fusobacteriia > Fusobacteriales > Fusobacteriaceae > Cetobacterium > Cetobacterium sp. ZWU0022. Next base: position 1,201 of record NZ_JRJZ01000038.1, on the reverse strand, counting down.
TGGTTCGCCAACTTCACAAGAATGGCATAAATAAAATAAGTTGACAAATAATAAAAAAAATGATAATATATACAGTAGATTAAGCTTGGATAAGGTCGTCAGCAACCGAATCTAGCGATCTTTATACTTTTGGAGGTGTTAGAATGTACGCAGTTATAAAAACTGGAGGAAAACAGTACAAAGTTGCAGTAGGTGAAGTATTAAGAGTTGAAAAACTAAATGCTGAAGTTAACACAACTGTAGAATTAACGGATGTTCTTTTAGTATCAAACAATGGAGAGGTTAAAGTTGGAACTCCTGTTGTTGAAGGTGCTAAAGTAGTAGCAGAGGTTGTAGCTCAAGGTAAAGGAGCAAAAGTTGTTAACTTCAAATACAAGCCAAAAACTGGATATCACAGAAAGAAAGGTCACAGACAACTTTTCACTGAGATCAAAGTTACAGCAATCAACGCATAATTAATTTATGACAAAGATTGAAGTATTTAAAAAAAGTGGCAAAGTAGTTAGATACAGAGCCAATGGTCATGCAGAATATGCAGAGTACGGACAAGATATTGTTTGTGCAGCTATTTCGATGGCGATGCAGTTTCCTTTAGGAGGATTGCAAGAGATTTTGGATATTACTCCAAAATTCGAAATTGACTCTGATGGGTACTTAGACGTTGATATGAGAGGAATGGATTTTTCTCATAAGGAAAAGGAAGTTCATGTATTATTAGATACAATGGTATTAATGTTGAAAGAACTATCTAAGGGTTATCCTAAACACATAAAGCTTGTAGAGAAGGAGGAAATTTAGATGCTATTTACATTAAATATACAATTATTTGCGAAGAAAAAAGGACAAGGTTCTGTTAAGAACGGAAGAGATTCTAATCCAAATTACCTTGGAGTTAAAAAGTATGATGGAGAGGTTGTAAAAGCTGGAAACATCATCGTTAGACAAAGAGGAAACAAATTCCACGCTGGAAACAACATGGGATGTGGAAAAGATCATACTCTATTCGCATTAATCGATGGATACGTAAAGTTCGAGAGATTAGGAAGAGACAAGAAGCAAGTTTCAGTTTACGCTGAAAAAGCTAACTAAGATTCTTTTAAAGAAGAGATTTTTTAAATCTCTTCTTTTTTTCATATCCAAATAGTAACTACTCAGCTAGTAACTAATAAAGTTTAATAGGAAAGATACTTTTTTCAAATTA